>CAYTWV010000052.1:0-14200 GCA_964442235.1 uncultured Myxococcales bacterium
CCCAGGTCGTTGTCGAAAATGGCGGCGGCGTGGGGCTCGAAAAAGTCCAGCAAAAGGTGCAGGCCCACGGCGCCATACAGGCCATAGGTTCCGCCCATGCCATCCACGGAAGCGCCATCGGCGGAGCTGAACGTAGAGGTCTCTTCGTTGCCGTCCTGGACCTGCCAGATCCAGTAGTCGAATCCGCCTTTCAGGGAGATGGCCAGCGGCACGCCGAATCGGGTGGCGAGCACGTCGAAGCGATACACCAAGCCCGCCGTGAAGGGGAAAAAGAGCATGGCGGTTTCATCGGAGGAGCGTTCGCCATCTTCGGTGACGCCTTTGCCGGAGATCTGGCCGTAACCGGTCATCCCGAAGACGCCCAGCGAGCCAAACCCCTGCCAGAACTGGAAGTCGATTTCGGAAGCCAGCATCCAGGCCGAATCGGTGCCGAAGGCTTGCCCGAAGGGGTTTGTGTCGCCGGAAAACTCATCGTCGATGGCGGGGTCGAAGAAGCCAAGCCGCAGTTCCAGGGCGTTGCTTCTGGGGGATTGTTCGACGGTTTGCGCCAGGGCCGACGGGGCGTAAGTCAGCGACAACGCCAGGGCAAGCACGGACGCAGCGCAGGAACGGCCCGCCAGAGTCTTAATGCCTGAATGGGAGGCTGCAAGGAGTGAAAATCGCATTATGCCCTCCTGCTAGCGGCGAGAGTCCGGCGTCGAAGCCAGGCTACCAGTACGCCCGCAAGGGCCGCCAGCAGCAGGACTCGGACTTTCTGAATGGGGGTGGCTTCCACCGTGTACCAGGCCACGGCCACGAAGGGGGCCAGGGCCACTCGGGCAGCGGCTCTCAGGCCGGGGACCTGCGAAATCCAGCGGGCCAGCGGCGGGCTGTAAAGGTAATAGAGAGTAACCAGTCGGCGTCCCCATGCGCTGGAGACCAGGACCTGATCGCGGAAGTGGCGAAGCATGGGAACGGCCCCTTCCATGGGAGAACCCCAGGCGGCCGTGGCCACGAAGCAGAAGCCGCCCTCTTCCTGGCCGCCGGACTGTTTGTAGCTTTCCCAGAAGTCCGAGACGTTGACGGGCGAACCCGTAGCCAGTTGCGACAGGACGCTTTCGTTATCGAACTTGTCTACGGCAACCACACCCACGTAGTAGGTGGTTCCAATTTCGAGGCTGCCAATCTGGTACGAGGTGGTGCTGATGTCGCCCTTGGTCTTGACTTCTTCCAGGCCGTTTTCATCGAAGCTGGCGTCGGACCAGTAGAGGCGGTAGGTGACTTCGTCGCTGTTGACGTCATCGGTCCAACTGACTTTCATGTTTCCTTCGCCGCCTTCCACTGCCAGTTCCGTGGGGGTCAGAGGGGCTTCGAAGTCGTAGGAAAACTTGACTGTCTGCACCTTTTTGGTGGTGGTGTCGTCGCCGTACTGGACGAAGAAATAGAGGGTCGCATCCCCGGTATCTCCCTCGTCGCAGCCATTTTGAAGCAGGTCGGTAAAGTCGACGATCAGTTCATTGTTGGTATAGGAGTCCAACGAGGTCTTGGTGACGACATACCGGCAGGCGTCGGTTTCTTCGTCGCTGATGCTGCCCGTATCGGAGCAACTTCCCACCTTGACCGAGTAGTCATAGCCGGTCAGGGCCGTGAGCGACCACTTGACGATGAACCGGGGGCGGACGCCCGAGGTGCCGGATGTGGCGTCGGCATCCGTGTCGGTCTCTGCGTACTCACCCAGGTAGGTGAAGCAGTCCGCATAGTTGATGAGGTAATCCTCGGTGAAGCGGTCCTCCAACTGCCCTTCCAGGCTGTTGGCGCCTTCGATCTTGTTGACCGTGAATCCCGTAATCTCGGCGTGGGCCGGGAGGGCCACCGAGAGGGTGAGGAGTACGGTAGCGAGCCTAACTGCGATTTTCATCCTCGAGACCTCCGCAGACGAAGCCTTCTATCATGCAAGGTGTGTACCATGCAAGTCAGCGGGCTTTCGTGGCGCATTTCTGCATGAAAAATGCCCTTTTGGCCAAAACGGGCGGCAAGCCAGCGCCGGGGCGTGCCACTTTGTCAAATGCGGCCCTTCTTCAGCAGCACTTCGCCGATTTGCACGGCGTTGAGTGCGGCACCCTTCCAGAGATTGTCTGCCACAACCCAGAAATTGAAGGCGTTGGGAGCGGACAGGTCCCTGCGGATGCGTCCGACCAACACCTCTTCGACCTCGGTACAATCGATGGGCATGGGATACTCGTGTTCCGCGGGATTGTCGACCAAGCGGATCCCGGGGAATGCGGCGATGGCGTCTTTGACCTGCTGCACGGTCACGGTGCGTTCGACCTCGACCATGACCGATTCGCTGTGGCCCGAGAATACCGGGATGCGAACGGCCGTGGCAGCGACGGGCAAATTGGGCAGGCCCATGATCTTCTGGGTCTCCCGGGTCACCTTCATCTCTTCGTCGGTGTAGCCTTCCTGGTCGAAGGTGCCGATGTGGGGAATCACGTTGAAGGCGATGCGGTGGGGGAAAACTTCGGTGGGGATGTCTTCCTTGCCGTTAAAAAGCCCGATGGATTGTTGTGAGAGTTCCTCGATGCCTTTGTGCCCGGCTCCGCTGACGGCCTGGTATGTGCTGACCAGAACTCGTTTAAGGCCGGCCAGATCGTGGATGGCCTTTAAGGGCAGCAGCAGTTGGATCGTGGAACAATTGGGGTTGGCGATGTAGGGAGCCGGGGTGTCCAGGACGTCGGGGTTGACTTCGGGGACCACCAGGGGAACGGCGGGGTCCATGCGGAAGGCCGACGAGTTGTCGACGACCACGCAGGTGGTACCCTGGGCCCATTCTCGCAGCAGATGGCTGACGGTTTTGCCGCCCGAAGCCAGGCACAAGTCGCTGCTGGCCTGGAAATCGTCTTTCTCCAGTTCCCGAACGATATGCCGTTGGCCTTTGAAATAGAGTTCTTCCCCCGCGGACCGTTTGCTTGCGTAGAGGCTGAGCCGACCCACGGGAAAGTCCCGGGCTTCCAGCAGTTTCAAGATTTCTCGGCCCACCAGTCCGGTGGCACCAGCAATGGATACTTTCAGGGATTTGGCCATAAGAACCTCCCACCCGTTCGAGGCGCAGTGTAGGAGCCGTTGGGCGGATCGTCAAGGAATGGGGGTGCGAGGCGGACAGACGGCGCCCCCGGGACCGCTAGGCATCGTCGTCGGGCTCGGGGGGAGGGGCCAGCAGTTCCAGGGCTTCGGCTTCGGGCAACAGTTCGACGGAGCGCAGGGTTCGTTCGATGGCGCGGCTGCGTGTGCCGGTGCTTTCGATGGATCGAGTGGCGGTGGCGAGCTGGTTTTTGACCTTTTCCAGCACATCGCCGAACTTCCCGAACTCGGTCTTGATGGCCCCAAGGACACGCCATACCTCCGAGGCGCGGCGCTCGATGGCCAGGGTTTGGAACCCCATGCGCAGGCTGTTCAGGATGGCCGAAAGCGATGTGGGGCCCGCAATAATGACCTTGTATTTCTGATGCAGCTCTTGGGGCAGGGTGGGATGCCGCAATACCTCGGCATATAGGCCCTCGGTGGCCAGATACATGATGGCAAAATCGGTTGTGTATGGAGGATTGACGTACTTGTCGTGGATGTCTTTGGCCGAGACTTGGACGGCTTTGGCCAGGGCAGCGCTGGCGGCGGCCACGGCTTCGGGATTGCCGGATTCCGAGGCCTCTTGCAGGCGAAGGTAGTCCTCTTGGGGGAACTTGGAGTCGATGGGAAGCCAGATGGGGCTTTGGGGGCTGTCTTTTGGGCCGGGCAGGCGGATGGCAAATTCCACGCGTTGTGCCGCACCGGGGGTGACGGCCACGTTTTTGCCGTACTGTTCGGGGATGAGTATCTGCTCCAGGATGGCGCCCAACTGAATTTCGGCCCAGGTGCCTCGGACCTTGACGTTGCTAAGGACCCTTTTGAGGTCGCCCACGCCGGTAGCCAGGGTTTGCATCTCGTCCAGCCGTTCGCTGACCAGCTTGAAGGATTCTCCCAGGCGTTTGTCCAGCGTCTCTTGCAGCTTTTCGTCGACGACTTTGCGCATCTGGTCCAGTTTGCGCTCGTTGCTCTCTTGCAACTCTCTCACACGGGCGTCCAGCACGGTTCGGATGCGATCCAGGGCTGCCGCCAACTCTTCCCGATGTTCCCTGGAGGCCAAACGGGCCTCTTCCCGAGCCAGACGAAGTTCGTCCCTGATCTCTTTGGCCTGGATTTGGGCGCCCTGATTGACTCGGGAGCGGCTGACCAGGAAATAGAATACCAGGCCCAGGTTGGCAAGCAGCAGAATCCAGAGAAGTATGTCTGTCATGGTTGACTCCAGTAACGGACCCATAAACGGCTACGAGGTTAACACAATCGGGGGCAAGAGTCTTGGATCATGGTAGAGCGGACAAACGGCAACCGTGGGTGGGTGGGCGCGTCGTCAGGCGGGGTGCGAGGCCGGCGAGCGTGACCCCCGATTGACCACAACGGGCCGCCGCGCTAAAACGGACATGCGTGTGCCTGGCCACGAAGTCCGGGCCTTGCTGCAGGAGAGAACATGGCATCGGACCTGAGCTTTGTGCAATTTGTGGTGGACCAGATAGGCAACGTAGGCGACGTGAGCTTCCGCAAGATGTTTGGGGAGTATGCTGTTTACGTGGGTAATAAGGTGGTTGCGTTAGTCTGTGACAACCAGTTATTTGTGAAGCCTACGGAAGGGGGCAAGGCGTTTGTGGGTGACATCGAGATGGGGCCGGCCTATCCGGGAGCCAAAGACTCCTTTGTGATCGGGGACCAGGTCGAGGATAGTGATTGGTTGGGGCAGTTGGTCCGAATCACCGCGGCGGAGGTGCCCGAGCCTAAGCCGAAGAAGTCGAAGAAGATTTGAGGCATGCTGGGCGTTAGGCCTCGCACACTCGCAGAGCATCAATGGGACGCCCACTCCCCGACGGTCGTGGCACAGACACGCCAGGCCACCCAGATGCATAGCGGCACCCGGGGCTATTTGGTGTTAGAACGATGGCGGCCGGGGGCGGGTGTCCTCTGAGCGCTGTTTCCACCAGACAAAGGCGACCCAGGCGAACGAGGCGGCTATGATGGTCCATCCCACGACGGTGAGATTTCGTGCGATGGCCGTGTCTTTATGCAGGATGTTCATCTTGCCCAGGATGTGATTCCAGTCGTGATAGCCGCCGCCAACCAAGGGTAAGTTCTGGACTCGGGCATCGGCGACATAGCGGGCGATATTGAAGAAATTCTCGCCCAACCAGATTCCGGCCACACCCATGCTGACGACGTTACCTTGGAAACCGAACACGACCAGGGCGACCAGGGGCATGGTCAGTTGGCCCAGGGTTCCGCCCCAGGGCTCGACTTTGGGGCCCAGGATTCCGTAGATCATGTGTCCGGCTTCGTGAAACATCAGGTTGGCGCCGTCCAGCAGCGGGACCCAGCCGGGTTCACTGGCCAGGATCAGCCACAGGAACAGGGCCCCCAGGACAAAAAAGGGGCCCGCCTTCCAAACATCAATCTCACGCCAGTGTTCCCACATTTCCGACCCCTGGATTAGCGGTCTACTTTTTGTACTCAATGACGAATTCGTCAATGGTGCCCAGGTTATCGCCGTAATAGCCGGTGCCCTTGATGGTCGTGCCATCGACCTCGACGACCAGGTAGTTGCCGCGATCCCCATCGGCGGAAACAGCGGTCCACCAACTGGTTCCAGCGCTGTAAGGAGGCGCAAAGAAGGCGCCGGCGACGACATAGATAATCCCGTCCTCTTCGTTGATTTTGTCCTCTCGGACGGGGAAGGTGCGTTCGTACATGTGGTCGTGGCCGTTGTAAACCATGGCGACCTTGTGTCTTTCGTAGATGGGGACCAGTTCTTCTTTCACCCGCTCGACGGTGCCGTGGTTGGAACTGGAGTAGACGGCGTGATGCTGCATGACGATGGTGAAGTCGACGTTGGGGTTGGCATCGGCCTGGGTCAAGTCGGCTTCAATCCACTCTTTTTCGCCAAGGATGTTGTCGGTGGTGTTGGTGTCGATGGCCAGGAAGTGCACGTTGGCATAGTCGAAGGACCAGGCTCGCTCTTTAAGGACCTCGGGGATTTCGGCAACGATGGGCAGGTCGAACTGGGAAGCGTAGGTGCTAATGACCAGTTCGTGATTGCCCACCACGGGCATGATGGGCGAGGCGGACAACGCCGGGGCCATGGCATCGAACCAGGCGTTCCATTCGGATTGCAGGCCCATCTCGCAGAAATCGCCGTTGAAGAGCCAGAAGTCGACGTTCCGGGCGGCCATGGGGGCCATATTGGCAGCGATCAGGTCGGCGCCGTCGCGGCTGTCCCCGGCAGCAATGAAGGTGAACTTCTCTCTAGACCCGGGAAGCGGGGCCGATTTGAAGCGCTGCACGTCGGAAAGTTCGGGTTTGGCAAAAAGCAGTGTCTTGGCATCGTAACTGTCCCAGGTGCCCACCCGGTACAGGTACTCGGTTCCGGGCTGAAGTCCAACGACTCGGACCAGGCAGTTCACGTGGATGTCCTCGTTCATGGCGACGCCCAGCAACTCTTCTTGATATTCGGTGCACTGACCTGGCACGACGGCGGCGTTCTCAAAGGGAAGCACTCTGCTTTTCCCATCGGAAGCCAACGTGGCTTGCGAAGCGGGTACAATCCAGAGTTTGGCCTGATAGCCGTCAAGCCCTGCACCGTCGATGTTCCACTGAATCGAGGCAGTCAGGCTGGCATCGTCGGTCCAGGTGACGTGAATGGCTCGGGGTTTTCGTTCGGGGGTCACCTGCCAGGCCTGATCGGGGATGGGCGTAGTGACGCCCGGATCTTCGGCGACGTCCGGCGACGTGTCCGTGGCCGTATCGGATGCCACAGAGTCACTGGTGTGCAGGTCGGCGGTCACATGGTCCGGCGCACTTCGCAGATCTTCTTGGGGTGCTGAGGTGTCCGCCTTTGTCTGGCCGGAACCGTTGGAGCCCGAACCGCAGCCCATTCCCAAAACCAGCCCAGCCAGAATCACAACGCCATTTTTCCAAGGGTTAGACATCGTACGCTCCGTCATTCGTGCTGTGGCAATCCCTGGGAGTTCCACCAGGGCCAGTTCCGGTCCATCGTTTGCCAACTGCCAGACCGGCAACATTGTGCACGGCCAAGCGCCTACGTCCATATGGATGTGCCGGGGATTCGGTGAATTGGGGTGAGTTTGCTTCTGGCACGCGACGTGGGTACCAGGTAATGGCCCCTTGCTTTTGGGGAAGCGGGCTTTTAAAGTGGGGCCAACGAAGACCGCTACTTGGGGGAATTTATGGCTGGAAGACATATGACTGCATTGGCTTTGGCGTTGACGTTTTTGGCTGGCTTTTGGGGCGGCGTGTCGACTCTGCATGCCCAAGAGAAGAAGGACTGCACAGGTCCGATCCTCTCGTCGGCGCTGGTCGACGGGAAGATTTACGCAGCGTGCGTAACAGAGGAAAAAGATTGGAAGAAGCTGCACGAGTTATTGAAGCTGTCCGCTAAGATACTCGAAACCAAATATGGCAAGAATCCGGTAATGATTCAGTGCTTTAGCGACAAAGCCAAGGCCCCTGACTTTGCAAAAACCAAGGGCGAAACGCCGGCCGAGTCCAAAAGTGCCCAGGTTGCCGGGTACGACAATGTTCTGGTGGGCGAGTGGCGTTTCTGCTGGGGCATTCGGACCGATGCGGGCCGAGAAGGCGACTACAAGAAGTGCATCTATGATGCGGATGCGATTACCGAGGAAACGTACAAAGACTGAACAGGCTGGCCGACCCAAGCCGCCATAGATCCATTCATCGCACTGGGCCGCCAGGGACTGGGGGTACCGGGGGCCTGCCGAATCGTTTTCCTTCTTGCGAAATCCTGACGTATCGTTGGTGGGTTGCGACTTACACGAGGTGAACCATGACTGAACATCTGTTGGCAGCGCTGGGTCTGGTTGTGTTGATGACGGGGACGGCGTTTGCGGGCTCGACAGAGGGTACCAAAGTGAAAGAAAGCGACTCTGACCCGTTCCTGTGGCTGGAAGAGGTTTTGGGCGAGAAGGCGTTGACGTGGGTCAAAGAGCGCAACGAGGCCACGATGAAGGAGCTGGGCGGGGGCGAGGCGTTCACCCAGCTTCGGGATCGGTTGCAGGCCATTTACGATTCCGACGACCGAATCCCCTATGTGGTGAAACACGGAGAGTGGCTCTACAACTTCTGGAGGGATGCCCAGAACCCAAAAGGGCTTTGGCGGCGCACGACGTTTCAGTCCTACCGAACGCAGGAACCGAAGTGGGAGGTTCTGCTGGACCTGGATGCGTTAAGCAAGGCCGAAGGCGAAAGTTGGGTGTGGCAGGGGGCCTCGATTCTTCGGGAAGGGGGCTATCGTCACGTGCTGCTGAGTCTGTCTCGGGGCGGCGCCGACGCTTCGGTGGTGCGAGAGTTCGATTTGTCGACCAAGAGTTTTGTGGCTGACGGATTCAACCTGCCCGAAGCCAAGGGAGAGGCCTCGTGGATCAACAAGGACGCTGTGTATGTGGCCACGGACTTCGGGCCGGGCAGCATGAGCACGTCGGGTTATCCTCGGATGGTGAAGGTGTGGAAGCGTGGCACGCCCTTGTCGCGGGCGGGGCTGGTGTATGAGGGTCAGACCACGGACATGACGGTGAGTGCGGCCTACGACGATACTCCGGGGTTCGAGCGGCATCTGGTTTACCGATTCCTTGCGTTTTATGCCACCGAGGTCTTTCTGCGGGCCCAGGATGGGCTCTTGATGAAGGTTGACGTTCCCCTGGATGCGGAAGTCGGCTTCTGGCGGGAGTGGCTGTTGGTGAAGCCCCGAAGCCCTTGGAATGTGGGTGGCCAGGAGTATCAAGCCGGGTCCCTGCTGGCAGCGAAGTTTGACGATTTTATGGTCGGCAAGCGGGAACTGACGGTGCTGTTCCAGCCGACTCCCAGCAGTTCGTTAGAGGGGTACAGCGTTACCAGGCACTATTTGGTGTTGAACGTGCTGGAGGACGTGAAGAACCGGCTGACGGTGTTGACGCCGGCGCCGGGGCAGTGGATTCCAGCGCCCATGGCCGGTGCGCCCCTGTTTTCCACGGTGGGTGTGCGTGCGGTGGACCCGGACGAATCGGACGAGTATTGGATGGACGTGGCGGGGTTTTTGACGCCTCCCAGTATGTATCACGGGCTGTTGGGCCGTACGCCCGAGGTTTTGAAGCAGACGCCTGCGTTTTTTGATGCCTCGGGACTGGAGGTCAGCCAGCACTTTGCGACCTCTAAGGATGGGACAAAGGTGCCCTATTTTCAGGTATCGCCCAAAGGCATGACGATGGATGGCACGGCCCCGACGCTGCTTAGTGGCTACGGCGGGTTCGAGATCAGCCTGCTGCCCCAATACAGTGCGGGTGTGGGTGCTGCCTGGCTGGCCAAAGGTGGCGTGTATGTAGTCGCAAACATCCGTGGCGGCGGGGAATACGGTCCCTCGTGGCATCAAGCGGCGTTGAAGGCAAATCGATTCAGGGCTTACGAAGATTTTGCGGCAGTGGCAGCGGATCTTGTCGAGCGCAAGGTGACGTCGGTGGCACATTTGGGCATTCAGGGTGGAAGCAATGGCGGGTTGCTGATGGGCAACATGCTGACCCAATTCCCCGAGCTGTTTGGCGCCATCGTGTGTCAGGCTCCGCTACTGGATATGCAGCGGTATTCGAAGCTGTTGGCGGGGGCCAGTTGGATGGCCGAGTATGGCGACCCGGACAAGCCCGAGGAGTGGTCGTTCATCCAGACGTTTTCGCCCTATCACAACGTGAAGGCGGGGGCCAAGTATCCTCCGGTGTTGTTCATGACGTCGACCCGGGATGACCGGGTGCATCCGGGCCACGCCCGCAAGATGATGGCCCGCATGATGGAGATGGCCTACGACGTGCGCTACTTCGAGAACATCGAAGGGGGACACGGCGGTGCTGCCGACAACAAGCAGCGTGCTCACATGTGGGCGCTGGCCTTCACGTTCCTGTGGCAGAAGGTGAAGTGAAAGGCGGGGCCCATCGATAAGGGCCGGAGTGAATGGCTTATCGGCAATAGAACTGACCCCTTGCCCCTGCTCAATCTCCTTGACGAGGGTCAAATCCGACCACCACAATGGCCGCTTGGGCATCGTGCCCCTTTGATGGCGGAGATGGGCATGGCATCGGGTTGCTGGTCAAGAATGGCGTGGGTTGTGGGCGTGTGTGGTGTGGCAATGCTGGGGCGGTGTTCCGGGGATTCAACGACCTTGGAGCAGAAGGATTGTGGCGCAGGTTTGGCCTGTCTGGATGTCTCCCAAGAGGTCGTGGACGACCTGGGGCCGACGGAAACGGTACAGCCCGATGCCGATGTGATGGATGCCCGAGCAGACGTGGATGCCGATGTTGTAATCCCTGCACCGCTGCCGGCCCAGGCGGGTTTCATCGACATCGAGCCGGTGACCTACACCATTCGAAATGCGGGTCGGGAGAAGGTCTTTACGTCGTCAGAGGCCCGCATCTGGTACATCTTCCAGCCTGCCGACCAGAACCCCGAAGAGAAGCCGCTGGCCGTGTTTTTTAATGGCGGTCCCGGAAGCAGCACCAGCCTGCTGTTTGGGTTCAATACCGGGCGCTTGACGGTGGACCCAAGGCTGACGGGCGGTGAGCCCAGGATGGACAATCCGGCCAGTTGGACCCGCTTTGCCAACCTTCTGTACGTGGATGCCCGCCAGACCGGCTTCAGCTACAACCTGATGGATAATGTCCAGAACCGGTCGCTTCGAAACAAAGAGTTCGAGACCCGCAACTTTAATCCGCTGTTCGACGGTGCGGATTTTGTGAGAGTGGTGCTGCGCTTCCTGGCGGCCCACCCCGTTTTGCAGGACAACCCCGTCGTCATCGTTGGCGAGAGTTACGGCGGCATCCGAGGCACCGTCATGGGCTATCTGTTACTGAACTACAGCGAAATGCAAGAGGGCACCATCCTTTACGAAGACGTGGAACTGGCCAAGGAGATCCAGGCCCATTTTGACGCCATCTGGCCCGAATTGGCCGGAACCAGGGTGCCCAGAGAGAAGATTGTGGAGCAATTTGGCCACATCGCCTTTGTGCAGCCCCTTTTGACCGGAATCTACCAGACCGAAGTCTCGGGGCAGATGTTCGAGATGGAGGACTCTCTGGTGCATAAGGTGGCAGCGGAAGTTGGAGTCGAATATGAGTCGTGTGGGGACTTGCCCCCGGAGATGAGCTGTGACCCGGAATACCACGCCCAGATGTTCATGGCCGAGGTGGCGAAACGGGACTTGTACAATGTGGTGGAGCCATCGGGCTGGATTGATGAGATCAGCCTGATTATCGACGACCAGTTAGAGCAGCCGCAGTCGCTGGCCTCGTTGATTGAATGTGACCCGATGCAAATCGATGGACTCTTCTCGGCCAATCGGAAGCGGGCCTATCGCTGGGGCGATGAGCCTGGAACCACAGAGGCCTTGGCCGGAAACACCTTCCTGCCAAAAGTCCAGCAGACCCCACTTCTTCCCTATCCTTTGCAAAAGAAGGTCAAAGAGGCTGCCCAGAAGCCAGTGCACCTGTTCGATGTCGTTCTGGACGAACTTGAGAAGGTGTTCGGGCAACTCTATGATTGGGATGAGCATTATATCAGCTCTCAGTATCTGATTACTACGACGTTCTATATGTTTGATTCACTTATAATGAAAATGGATCCATCCGCAAGTATCTATGGCGAACTCTTCCTGTATGATGCTGCCTTTATGAAGATTTTTATTACTCGAGCTGCCAACGACATCGTGATCTATGCCCCGGCGATCCCCGGCGCTTTGGCCATGCATGATGACCTGGTGCAGTCCGTTGAGCACGTCACGCAGGGCGACGGGCCCAGGCCCGGCTTGATCCGTGTGACCTACAAAGAGGGGGCGTTCCCTGGTGTGACCTTGCCCAAGTCGGTGGATATCCGATTCCCGGACTATTGGAATTCGGGTCACCCGGTAGAGGCGACGGAGCCCGAGGAATTTCTTGTGGATGTGCAGTCCTGGTACCTGTCTGGGGGTGAAGAATGAGCCGTATTCTGGATGCTTCTTGGGGGCGATGTTTGGGGTTGTTGCTGTGTCTAGTGTGGGGCAGTGGGGCAGGCTGCAGTTCAAGCAGCGGTGGGGGCGACGATGCCAGCCACGAGCAAATGACCGATGTTGCGGATGTGTCGGGGGCCGAGGTCGGCGACGGCGTGACGGATCAGCGTATGGGCGAGGATGTGCCCGAGGACGTTCAGGGTGCGGACGGCGTGACGCTGAATCCCGTCTCGGCAGCGGGGTTGGACCGGACGTTGAGGGACTATCTGACGTTTACGGGCGAGTCCGGCGTTTCGGCAGCGATGTTGTGGGGCGACACCCTATGGTCTGGGGCGGCTGGCATAGCGGACATCAAGACAGGGCAGGCGCTGAAGGCATCGGACCAGCTTCGGGTGGGCAGCAATTCCAAGCCCTATCTGGCGGTGGTGGTGATGCAATTGGTCGAGGAGGGCAAAATTGACCTGGACCAGCCTCTGACCACGTATCTGCCGGAATACACACAATGGAGCAACGTGACGGTTCGGCATCTGATTGGCATGCGAAGCGGGATCCCCGAGTTTGGGCGTTCGATGCTGATGTGGGCCGACGTGCTGAAGGATATGAAGGCCAAGATTCCTCCGGAAACGACGGTGGGGTATGTGGCCGATGACCCCTTTGATTTCGAGCCTGGCTCCAAGTGTTCGTACTCGAACACCAATTACGTTCTGTTGGGCATGATCGTGCGCGAAGTCAGCGGCAACGAGCCGTGGGAGGAGATTGACGCCCGTATCATCCAACCGCTTGGGCTAAAGGACACCTTCATGGATACGGGAGAGGCAGACCTGACGGCCAGGGGGTACTTCGACCCCACGTTGGGGGCGTACCATTTTGGGGTGGATCCGGCCTTGTTGTCCCTGTTTCCCAAGGAGTATCAGGTTCCGACGGGAGAATGGCTGGACGCCACCGAACTGATCACGATTACGATGGCGTATACGGCAGGCAGCATCGTGTCGACGCCGGTGGATGGGGTTCGGTTTGTTCGGGCCTTGCTGAAGGGGGAACTGCTGAAGGGTGAGTCTTTGGCTCAGATGCAGCAATTTGGCCCCTGCGACATTCTGGGCGAACCGGTGGAGTATGGGTTGGGCATGATGCGTTGGCAGACGAAGTACGGCACGGCCTATGGCCATGGCGGCCGCATCTATGGGTATCATGCCAACGTCTATTACGTGCCCGAAGATGACATGGCCGTGTGTCATCTGCACAACTTCTTGCCGGCGCAGGGAACCCCTCTGGGCGAAGAGATCATGCGTCAGGTGCATGAAGAGCCCAGATACGAAGCCGAGTGTCCCTATCCCGAGGGGTTTTATGAGGCAGAGGAGCCCTGGCTGGAGCTGCGTTTCCGGGGTGTGAACGGGGCGGTTTCGGTGGGCAACGACGTCGAAGCCCCCGATCGTCCCATGATCCGGGTTGCGGACCATGCGGGCGGCAAGATGGTTTGGCGATATGGCGCCTACTCCGGATCCCCGATGGATCCCGAAGGCAAGTCGATTCAGATAGAGAGTCTGGGACCGGGAGCGACGCCCAAGAAGCTTCGTCGGGTCTTTTTCCGGTTCAATACGGATGCGCTGCCTGAAGCAGGTGAATCGGGAATCATGTCGTTGCAGGGCATGTCGGCTTCGGATGTCCAGTTGACGTTGTCCGACGTGGACTTGGACGATGCAGAGCAGCCCAAGAAGCGGTGTGTCACGGCGGTGTGGGATGGCAGCAAGCCAAGCAAGATGCTGGCGTGTCAGCCAATGAGCCCAATGCCCCAGGCGGGCCAGCCGCTGCGGTTCCACGCGGTGGTCGCCTTCACCACCGATGCTGCTGCCATCGAGACGGCCACCGGTGGGCAGAAGTGTGAGTGTCTGGTCGATGGCCTGTGGACCGCATGCCCGTAAGGTGGGGGGCGCGGTAAGTTAGCGCCGCAGACATCTCAGTTAATGCTCTTCACCCACTGATACCCGCCCCGACCAACCGCTGCGGTTCCACGCAGTGGTAAGGTGGCCGGGGCGGAGCTAACGAGGGACACAGTCACTAGTACGAATCGACCCTGGTTGCCGCCGTGTTTTGTGGGGTGACTTGGTGTGT
>CAYTWV010000053.1:0-1952 GCA_964442235.1 uncultured Myxococcales bacterium
GCCTTCCAACTCGGTCCGCTGTCCCTTCACGGCGTCATAGACGGCGGGGCGCTCTTCTACGGGCGCTGTTGCCGAAACCACGGCCCCTTCAAGGACCAAGGCCATTTGGTGGCGTTTCCCGGCATCGGCATCGGAGTCTTTGCTGTATGCGTCGAAATAGTTGTCCATCCAGCGCCCCAGGACCAGCGCTCCGGTACGGTTCTGGCCGTCCAAGACCGGGACGGCCGCTACCAGCAGTGCGGGCGGGGAGGCGAACAGTGCGGGGCCCGAAAGTGTTCCGCCCGACAAGACGGGGCCAAGCCAAAGTGGAGACGTGGGAATATGGGCGGCATCCCCGACCAGGGTGTGTGCGCTCATGTTCGAGTCGTACAAGACGGCAACGTCCGGTGCAGAACTGCTTTGAAGCACTTTCACCATCATGGGCCGAAGGGTCGCAATGGCCTTTGGATCGCCAGCTTGAAGCGCTTGGGCCAGACCGGGAAAAGCCGCGGCAGTCATGGCCAGATTGAGCAGGGTCTCTTCGCCAAATCGCTGATAACGATAGTAGCGCTCCAGGTGCTTCTCGAGGAAGGCCCCTCTAGCGGCGGCCCCCTGCATTTGGAAGTATATGGTTGTTACGATTGCCCCCGTAACCAGAAGCAAGATGACCATGACCACAAGAATGATTCTCTGACGAAGATTGCCAAATAGTGTCATGTTTTCCCCGCTGACGCTCCGTTGACGGTAACACAGAGGCTCGCAGCGTGCACGAAGGATCGACGATTGAACTCCCCATCTTTTTTCGTTTACCCCAGCGACCGGGGCCCTATAATGGAGTCCGCTTGAACTGCAGAGGGGAAGGTGTGACCACACGCAACGGTGGCAGCGTAAGGTATGATCCGGAGGCCCGGCTGAAGCAGTTGGGGCCGGCTCTTGTTTACAGCCGCTTCGGGCTGGAGAATCGGTTGCTTTACGGGGATTTTGAGTTTTTTGTCAATCGTGCGGGAGACGGGTTCATTCCGTATATGCCCTCAGGCAGGTTGAATCTGGCGTTGGGCATGCCTTTGGCGCCGTTTGGGCATCGGCGGGCCCTGGTCGAGGAGTTCCTTTGGTTCTGCAAGCGGCGGGGGCGAATCCCTGCCTTTTTCCCGGTGACTCGTGGGTTCTTTGATGGGTTGGAGGATTTGGGTTTTGGAGCGATTCCCGCCGGTGTTGCGGGACGAATTGTGCTGGGGCGTCTGGACCTTCACGATGCCTCGTTTGCATCGGTTCGCCAGGCCGTGGGCCAGATGCGAAGCGATTCCGTCTCGGGTCACGTGGTCCCGGGAGAGGCCCTGGACTCGGATTCGTTCCGAGACATGGCTGATCTTGTGGCCCTGGGAGATTCGGGCCGGTCGCGCCGGGGGGCGTTGCGGTTGTTGGAAGCGCAGCCTTTGGCTTGTGCCGAGCGCAAGTGGTACGTCTTGGCGCGAAGGCAGGGCTCGTTGCGGGGGTTCATGACCCTTGTGGCGGGAAGCGGACCAGGGAAATGGGGCATAGAGTCGGTGGTGGGGGACAAGCCCGAATCGACGCTTTGGGATTTTCTGTGGATGGAGGCCCTTGGATTTTTGAAAAGCCAGGGAGCTACGGATTTGCAGTTGGGGGTTGTTCCCTTGATGCACGAGGACGGGAACCGACGGCTTGCTGCTCCGGGCGAAGCGATTTTGGTGGGCCACCTTCTTCGCTGGTGGTTGAACCATTCACCGGCGCTGGGCTGGGTGAGGTCGTTTTATCGGCAGCAGCTTCGGTTCCGGCCCCACGAGATGGAGCCCGGCCGGCACGGCCGTGTTGCTCAACAACGCCTGAAATCCATCCTCCGTCAGGTCGAGATCGATGGCCCCCCGAGACGCCATGAAGGACGTCATGGCATCCAGCCGCTGCCGGTCCGCGCGGGCGCCGGTGAACCAGGGGAGGAGCGGGGAGGCGCTGCCGGG
>CAYTWV010000053.1:1962-4877 GCA_964442235.1 uncultured Myxococcales bacterium
GGCGCAACCCCGCCCTGAGATCCTGGCGGGGTTTTTGGGGGGGATATTTGAAGGTTTTGATTGGAGTGGGTTGGGGTCGGAGTGGTGGAGAGGATGGTTGGGCCGCCTTCCAGGCGGGCGAGAACGGGATTTGGAACGGTAGAATAACTGAGGGAGCGAGACGATGCGTAGGTTGTTGGCGACATGTATGGTGGGGCTGTTTCTGCTGACGAGCGGGTTTGCAGATGCCATTGAGTTGAAATTTCAATATACGCCGAATGCCAATATCTTTTGGATGATCGACCAGATGTCTCAGTGGCACGATCAGTATACTTCGAAGGCGTACAGGCAATATTGGGAAGCTCGTATTGGCCTGAATGACGATGACTTGGCCCAGCTTGAGAAATACGCTCGTATGCGCCGCCGCCTTGCCAAATTGGAAGGTGCGGATGTGATGACCAAGCTCTCTCCCTGGACCTCCATGTTTGGCCGCACGGGCACGCTGCCTCACGAGCAGTTTGCGTTGGCGTTTATGGAAGTCTCCACGGTGGACGATGTGGCCTTGGTGATGCGTCTGACTCCCGAGGATGCGGACACCCTGAAGACGACGTTCCTTCGCTTTGCGAAGAAGATGAAGGATGACTACGGGAGGGAAACCGCCCACTTGAAGGGATTCTGCGAGAAGGCTCAGGTTCTGGTGTCCGTGGCAGATGTGGCAGGATTCCTTGGAACCTTGCGTTCGTTTCTTGGGATTACGGAAGCGCTTCCCCAGACAATTCCCGTGGATGTTCTGTGGGCACCGCCGGGCTATGTGATGCCCACGCATATGCAATATCACATCCTGCTGCCTGTGTCGGTGGATCAGGCGGCGACGGATGAGACGGTTCTTGCGCACCTGTCTCTGGCCATGCGCGAAGTGTCGGCCTATCTGTTCACCAAGGTACCGGCGGACACGTTGTCCAAGGCCAGTGCCCGTATGATGGCCGAGTGCGGGTTGGTCTCGGTCAAGCGCCCGAACCTGGCCGCCGAGGCGTTGCTGGTGGCTTTGGGCGAACTGCTCTTCCTGCAGGAGCGCTTCCCCGATCTGCCCCGGAAGGCGGTTTTGGAGCCGTTTGACCCCGAACTGGAAGTTCCGCACGCTGTGGACACGCTGGCTCGGGAATTTGCGGCGGTGCTGAGACCGATGCTGGGTCAGCAGGGGGTATTCTATCCGGTCTATACCGACCGAATGGTGGAAGTGGTAAAGAAGGTGTTTCCGGCCCGCCCCAAGAGTTTTGCGGCCACGGCCCTGGTTCTGGCAGACGGCATGGCGGCCTCTCTGTTTGGGGGGCTGTTCCCGGGGTACGACCGCACGATGATTTCGGCGGCGCAGGCCGGGGAAGTTGCGGCGCTGGCTGCAGCGAAACCGCAACGGACGATCTTCTTGGTGGTGACTCCTCCGTCGGACGGTGCTCTCTGGACCGCTCTAAAGGGGTTGGGAGCGCCCAAGGAGTTTTCGCAGGAGTTCAAGAAATTGAGTGCTAAGCCGTTCATCTATCCGATGATTCGGAAAGGGGCATCCACGATCTATATCGTCAGAGCACCCGATGACGAAGGATTGCGGAAGGCTCTGGTTTGGCTGTATGGGGCCCCGGGTCTTCCGACCGCCGTACAAGTGGTTGAGTAAGGAGGTACATGGGCAGCAAATACAGAGTCCTGGTGGTAGAGGATGAGCCAGGCACGATGGAAGTGCTGGTGGAGTATTTAGAGTCCGACTACGAGGTGACAACTGCACAAGATGCATACACATGTATCCGTTCTGTTGCCAGTCGCCGGCCGGATCTGGTCCTTCTTGACGTCATGCTGCCCGATGAAAGTGGCTTTAATCTCTGTAAACGGATGCGGGAGATGCAACCTCCCTTCTTCCCCATTCTGCTGGTTACCGCGCTGAACACCACGGGCGACCGGGTTCGGGGCCTGGAAGCCGGTGCGGATGACTTTGTCAGCAAGCCCTTCTTGCGGGAAGAGTTGATGGCCCGCGTACGTTCGCATCTTCGAACCAAAGCCATGGTCGACGAGGTCGAGCGGTTGCGAGTGCAGTCGTCGGAGTTCAACCAGCGTTTGCAGGTGGAAGTCGAGCGGGCAACTCGGGATTTGGAGCAGGCCGTCGAACAGCTTCAAGTTGCCAACAAGGAACTTGCGGCAACCCAACGGGAGCTTATCGAGCGGTTGGGCTGTGCAGCGGAGTATCGGGACCCGGAAACAGGCGGCCATGCACGCAGGGTGTCGGTGCTGGTCTATTTGTTGGCTCAGGAAATGGGGTTGCCTCAAACCACATGCGAAATGTACCGGCTTGCGGCGCCACTGCACGACATCGGCAAGTTGGCCATCCGCGACCGAGTGCTGTTGAAGCCGGCCAATTTGGACGAAGCTGAGTCCGAGATGGTTCGCGAACACACGGCCGTCGGAGCGGCGATCCTGGCCAAGCCTACGACGCCCATGGTCGAGATTGCATACTTCATGGCAAGCGGGCATCATGAGCGATGGGACGGGAAGGGCTACCCCAATGGTATCGGCGGGGAGACCATTCCGTTGCCGGTTCGTGTGTGCGCCGTTGCCGATGCGTTTGATGCCATGACTTCCGGGCGAGTTTATCGTCCCGACGCCATGACCTTTGAACAGGCGGCAGTGGAGTTGCAGACCGGCTCTGGAACGTGCTTTGACCCGACGATGGTAGCCGCGTTCATTCGCGCCATGCCTCGGATTGAAGAGGCAAGGGCCAAGGGCGAATTGGCTGGCGAGGGGCTGTGCAAATGCTGAATCGACGATCCTTTCTGCCAATACATGGGACGCTACTTCTGGTGGCCGCAACCTTTCTGCTCCCGGGCTGTCCCCAAGACAAGCTGATCACATGTAAATCCAACGAAGAGTATAATTCGAAGCTTGGTGCCTGCATT
>CAYTWV010000053.1:4887-14195 GCA_964442235.1 uncultured Myxococcales bacterium
CAAAACTCGACAAGAATACCGGCAAGTGCAAAGAAGCCGAGCCCGTGGAGGACGTGCCCATCTTCCCGGACACCAGTGACCCGGACGTCCATACTCCCGATACTAACGATGCCGGCCCGGATTTGGTTGTGGATTTGAACCCGGTGGACCATCAGGAACTGGATCTTGCCAAACCAGACGTCCACGAAGTGGTCGCAGACGGGTCGGTAGGCAGTTCGTGCAACAAGGACCAGGATTGCAACAACGGCCTGACCTGTTTTGACTGGCCCGGCGGGTACTGCATCAAGACCTCTTGTGCAACCAGCCAGGATTGTCCCCAGGGAGATTTCTGCCTTCCGTTGTTGGACAATGGCCAGGCGTGTTTCCAGGGATGCCTGGATAGCTCGCAGTGCCGCTCGGGTTACGGATGTAAGGGCATTGCGGAGTTGGGCGGCGCAACCCAGAAGATCTGCCACCCAATCAACAACGAAAAGCTTCCGCTTGGCAGCCGCTGTGAGGGCGCCGAGCAATGTGATGGCAGTATGGGCTGCGTGCAGTTGGGACCGGTCAGCATGTGTACCTTGACCGGTTGCTCGGACGTGACGGCTTGCCCCGACGGGGCCAAGTGTGTGGCTCTGACGACGGTGCCCGTCTGTTTGCCCGAATGTATGTCGGACATTGACTGCGATTCAGCGTTTGCCGAGACCATCGCGTGCCAGGAGACCAAAGACATCTTCAACAAGAGCACGAAGGTCTGTGGGTCGTCGAATTACGGCCTGGCGGTGGGACAGCAGTGTTATTTCAATGCTGAATGCAGCACTGGCTATTGTCATTTGTTGTATATTGGAAAGTGTACGGACAGCGGCAAGTTGTGCAGCTCGGACCGCGATTGTTCCCTGGGATTCTGCACCGAAGACCCGGCGTCCCAGCGAGGCATCTGCTCGAAAGGGTGCGGCTCTGGTGACCCCTGCCCATCGGGGAACCTTTGCATTATGGCCGAGGGGACCGCAGTCTGTATGCCCACCTGTCAGGATGTCGGAACCGCATGTGGCCCGTCGGGGTTCGGCATGGAGTGCATGTTTGGGATGATCTTCTATCCCCAGGCCCCTGGTGGAAAACTGACCTGCTTCAAGAGCACGACCGGCGATGCGGGCACCGATTGTGACGCCAACGCCGACTGCCTTCACGGTGCCTGTTTTTATGAACAGGGCGCCGATGGGTACTGTATGGCCCCCTGTATCTCCAACAGTCAGTGTTCGTTTGGCAGTGCCTGCGACGGCAGTCAATGCCGTAGAATGTGCACTTCTGATTTGGAATGTCCGGAAGGACAAACGTGCCTTAATGATGTAAGCACAACTGATAAGATCTGCAAGTTCGAATTATAGTTTCAGGAGGCCCTTTTATGAGTCAGGCCCACACGATTCTTCTGGTTGACGACGAGGATGGGATCCGCAAGGCGATTCGAAAGTCGCTGCGTTTTGAACCCTATGAAGTGCTGGAAACGGGTGACCCCAACGAGGCCATCAAGATGGTGCAGAACCTGCCCATCCATCTGGTTTTGTCGGACCATTTGATGCCTGGAATGCTAGGCATGGATCTTCTTCGCCGTGTCCGCCTGACCAAGCCGGACGTGATCCGAATCATCCTGACGGGCCACGCCGATTTGGATATGGCCATGCAAGCCATCAACGAGGGGGCCATCTATCGGTTCTTGACCAAACCCTGGGACAACAACGAACTGCTGCTGGCCATTCGTTTGGGCATCCGTACCTACGAGACCGAGGAACAGAATCGGAAGTTGGTGCGGCTGGTGAAGAAGCACGAAGTGGTTCTGGCCCGTCTTGAAGGGCAGCAACCAGGGATTACGGGCCTGTCTCGACGCACGGACGGCTCACTGGTTTTGGGGGATGAGGACCTTGAGCGCGCACTCCGGGACCTGGGCGCCGATGCTGAGGAACTGGAAGACGAGAAGACCCAGGAATTGCCAGCTTGAACCATGGCATGTCTGGGGCCGCCAATCGGGTCCCGTCAGGCCCTGTCGTTTGATTCACAAGATCGAAACATAGCGCGGAGAACCACATGACAACACTGGTCCCAACGGTCCTGGTGCTAAGTCCTGGAACCCGTTTTGCCGCGTCGGTCTGGGAGGCCTTGGAGGCTTCGGGCTCCATGGGCGTTGTAGTGGAGACCGAGGCCGCTCTGGGGGAACTCTCCGGCGTGCGCCCGGCACTGGTGTTGTTGCCCGAAGGGGATGGACCCCTGGCCGGAGAGAAGGGGCTGGTGCGGATTTCGGAGATGTTCCCCGCATCCAGGCGAATTCTGATGCTTGCTCGCGATGCCGGAAACGACGATTTGCATCTGGTGTATACACAAAAGGCCCATCTCCTGTTGACCACACTCTTGGGGACCAAGGCCCTTGCGGAAGCCCTGGAACTGCAGGTGCAGCGATTTGAGGAGCAGGAGGACGCCTCCCGGCTGTCGGAAATGCTCCGGAAGCGGCACAGCGAACTGGAGTCCATGACCCGACACCTTGAGGGGTTGGTGGAACGTCGCACGGCTCAGATTGGACGAGCCAAGCGGGAATTGGAAATGACGTTGGATGCCATCACGGACCCATTGACCCTGGTGGACACCTCTTTTGTCATCCATCGCTCCAATCGCACGGCTGCCTCGGTTGCCCGGCGCGACATCCGGGAACTTCCGGGTTCTCGTTGCTACGAGGCCCTTTTCGGTCGCACCGAGCCATGCGTGACGTGTCCCCTGGTCCGTCCGGAGGCCTTCGAAAACAGTTCGGAAGTGGAGGCGGACCTTCAGGACGAACGTTCTGGCAAAAGCTATCATCTCTCTATGTTTCTGGGGGTTACGGACCAGACGGCACAGAGGTACATCTGCTTCTATCGAGACACTACGGAAGAGAACCGCCTGCGCAAACAGGTGCTCCAGTCCGAAAAAATGGCAGCAGTGGGGCAGTTGGCCGGCGGTGTGGCGCACGAAATTAATAATCCTATCGGCGTGATTCTTTCGTTTGCTCAGATGAGTAAGACGAACGCCGCAGTTAACCATGATGATGACCTTTTAGACAACCTGCAAGAAATTGAAAAGGCAGCAAATAGGTGTAAGATTATTGTAAGGGGATTGCTTGATTTCAGCAGACCTTCGTTGGACGAAGGGTTTGGGGGTGTCGACCTGAACGAGGTTCTGGAGAACGCATGGTTCCTGGTCAGCACCCAGAAAGCCGCCAAGCAGGTGCAGGTGGTCAGGCAGTTTGGCGCCGATACCCGGGTCAATGGGAATCCCAACCAGTTGCTTCAGGTCTTTGTGAATCTGGTGGCCAATGCGGTGCAGGCCATGCCCCAGGGTGGGACCTTGACTCTTGAATCGGGAGTCGATGCGGACGGGCTGGTCTGGGCAGCGGTCCAGGACTCGGGGACGGGGATAGCCCCCGAGAACCTCAAGAAGGTCTTCGAGCCCTTCTTTACCACCAAAGCACCGGGATCGGGAACCGGCCTGGGGCTCTCGGTAAGTTATGGCATCGTCGACCGCCACAACGGCCGTATGGAGGTCGTCAGCGAACCGGGTCAAGGCGCTCGGTTCACCGTCCACCTGCCCCCTATGGACGACTGAGGCCTGCCTGGCGACGACCCTCGGGCGCACGCGAGACTTTACATTCAGCGGGTGCGACGCTAAACTTCCCGCCCTGCCGGGGACAGGCCGCTTTCTGTCCCAGCGAATGCAGGTGAGGGAGACTCGTGGACTACAAACAGACGTTGAATTTGCCGGAAACCGGCTTCCCGATGCGTGGCAATTTGCCTCAGACCGAACCCGGACGCGTCCAGAATTGGGAATCTGCTGCCGCCTACAAGGCCATGGTAGCCAGGAATGAGGGCAAGCCTCGGTTCATCCTGCACGATGGGCCTCCGTATGCGAACGGGCACATTCATTCAGGTACGGTTCTTAATAAGATTCTGAAAGATTTCGTAGTGAAATACCGGAATATGACCGGCTATCAGTGCGAATTCCGGCCGGGTTGGGACTGCCATGGGCTTCCCATCGAGAACATGGTCGAGAAGGAAGAGGGCAAGCGCAAAGACGAATTCACCATTGCTGATTTCCGGGCCAAGTGCCGGGAATATGCCCTGCGGTTCATGGCGGTTCAGCGGGACGAATTCAAACGTCTTGGCGTATTTGCGGATTGGGACAATCCATACCTGACCCTTCAGCGGGTATACGAAGAGACCATCGCCCGAGAGTTCGGGAAGGTGGTTTCCACCGGGGCACTCTACAAGCAGAAGAAGCCGGTTTTATGGTGTGCACACCACGCCACGGCGCTGGCCGACGCGGAAGTGGAGTACGAAGACCTGACCAGCCCCAGCATCTATGTGAAGTTTGCGTTGGGTGCAGAGGCCCGGGCCCGAATCCCCGGCTTGGATGCGACAAAGCCGGCATCTGTTGTGATCTGGACGACGACCCCGTGGACGTTGCCGGCCAATCTGGCGGTGACGCTGCACCCGGAACTGGAATACGTGGCAGCGGACTTTGGTCAGGAAGTATGGCTTGTCGCCAAGGACCGACTTTCTGCCTTCGTAAAAGAGTGTGCGCTGCCCGAGCCTGTGGTTGTGGGCAAGATTCTGGGCGAAGTGCTGGAGCGTACCACCTGTCGCCACCCGTTCATCGATCGAGACTCCCTGTTCATTCTGGCCGATTTTGTGACCACGGAATCGGGGACCGGCTGCGTTCATACTGCGCCGGGTCACGGGGCCGACGACTATGTGGCTGGCAAGCGGTACGGGCTGGATATCTATGCTCCCGTCGACGACCGGGGCCGCTTTACCTCGGACGTTCCCGAGTACCAGGGGCGTTTTGTGTTCGAGTGTGACAAGGACATCATCGCCATGCTGCAAGAGCGTGGTGTGTTGATCAAGGCGGCGAAATACGCCCATAGCTATCCGGTGTGCCAACGCTGCAAACGCCCCATCGTCTTCAGGGCCACGGCTCAGTGGTTTGTCTCCATGGACAAGACCGAGCTTCGGCAGCGGGCGCTGGATGCGATTCAGAAAGTAAGCTGGCTTCCTGGGCGTGGCCTTCAGCGAATCGAGGGCATGTTGCAGACGCGGCCCGACTGGTGCCTCTCCAGGCAGCGCATCTGGGGATTGCCCATCGTGGCATTCACCTGCAATTCGTGCGGCGAAGTGCTGGTGGATCGAAAGGTCGTCGACTTTGTTGCGGACATCTTTGCCGTGGAAGGGGCGGACGCCTGGTACTCGAGGCCCGTGTCTCAGTTGCTACCTCCGGGCACCTGTTGTCCCAAATGCGGGCATGGGGAGTTCGAGCGTGAGTCGGACATTCTTGACGTTTGGTTCGAGTCTGGTGTCTCCTATGCTGCCGTTATTGAAAAAATGTATGGCGAAGGTACGATCACTGATTTGTACTTGGAAGGCAGCGACCAGCACCGTGGATGGTTCCAGTCCACGCTTCTAGAGGCTGTAATGACTCGGGGAGCGGCCCCCTACAAGACCGTTTTGACCCACGGATTTGTGGTGGACGGCGAGGGGAAGAAGATTTCCAAGTCGTTGGGGAATTTCATTCCGCCGGAACAGATCATCAAGAAATATGGTGCTGAAATCTATCGACTGTGGGTAGCGGCTCAGAATTATCAGGAAGACATCAGGATTTCTGACGAGATTCTTCAGAAGCTCGTGGAATCTTATATGAAGCTTCGGAATACGTTCCGCTACCTGTTGGGGAATTTGCACGAGTTCGATCCCAACACCGATCTGGTGCCGACGGAGTCGCTGCTTCCGTTTGACCGGTTCATGCTGCACCGCTTTTCCGAGGTAGCGGAGAAACTGCAGGGTGCCTACGAGACCTATCGGTTCTACGAGTTGTATCAGACGCTGATGCAGTTCCTGAACGTGGACCTGTCGGCGCTGTATCTGGATGCGAACAAGGATCGCCTCTATGTGAATCCCAAGAAGAGCCTGCCTCGAGAGAGCGCCCGCACGGTGATGTACCACATGCTGTCCGGGCTGGTGAAGTTGCTGGCTCCGATCTGTTCCTTCACGTGCGAGGAAGTCTGGGCCTGTCTGCCCAAGATGGCTGGTGAGAGCGACAGCATCTTCTGTGTGGATATTCCTTCGGACTGGATGTCACGATTTGGGAATGCCGAAGTGGGTGTGGAGTTTGAACAGGTTCTGGCGCTGCGAGAGACGGTGAAGAAGCGTCTGGAAGAGCTGCGAGTCTCCAAGGTGATTGGCCATTCGTTGGATGCCAAGGTCCTCGTAAACGTGGGCCGTGAACATCCTTCGGTGGGCGTCTTGCGGAAGTGGGCGACCGGGCTTCGAGAGATCCACATCGTCTCGCAGTGGGAACTGACAGAGGTTCCTGGTGATGGGTTGGAGGTGGTCGTGGAGCGGGCTGGCGGCGAGAAGTGTGTTCGTTGCTGGAACTATGCCGAAACCATCGGGGCCAACGAGGAATTCCCTGGGACCTGTAAACGCTGTGCGGACATCTTGACCACGATGAAGGAGTAACATGGATAGGGATACCCTGCGCCGCCTGGCTTTGTTCGCTGGTGTGGCCTTGGCCGTTGGGGCCTTGGATTTGGCTACCAAGAGTTGGGCGAGCAGGAATCTGGCCCGGGTCGACCACCCCATTTCCATGGTGGTCGCCGAGGGGACCGACGGCAAGACGCTGGAGCAGTTGTTGGCCGAGTTCGGGCACGAAGGCAGCCAGATGGACGATGTGCTTCGTCTGGAGCCGGCCCTGCAGGCCAGCGCCGATGGGTTGTTCCCGCTGGAGCGTGTGACTCGGGATTGGGGCTATTATCTGTTTTTGTCCGAGGACCGCAGCCAGCCGCCGCAGTTTGTGCCCAATCCTACCCATGCCCAACGCCGGGAAAAGGGTTCTGCCTTTAATCTGGGGACCTGGCTCTCCGAGTCCAAAGCGCAGGGGTTGACCACCGCTCAAGTCATCACGTCGGCGCTGACCTTTGTCTCGGCCGAAAAGGCAGCAGACCTGGTCAACCGGGGCCTGATGCATCCGGTAAGTCGCAGCGGTGCGGACCTGTCCGCCCAGCAGAAGGTAGCCAAAGGCGATGTCTATCTGTTGACCGAGCGAAAAATCGAGTTGATTCCGAATCTGCTTCGGTTTGTGTATGCCGAGAACCCAGGTGCTGCGTGGGGATTCCTGGGTGATGCACCCCTTCTTGTTCGCAAAATCGTCCTGCAGGCGTTCTCGTTCCTGGCCATGCTGTTGCTTTGTTATGTGGTCTGGAAGGACAAGACCGGGGCCTGGAAGCTGAACTCCACGGCCTTGGCGCTTATTATGGGCGGTGCCTTGGGGAACTTCCTGGACCGCATTGACCGTGATGTTGTGGTGGACTTTATCGATATGTATGTGGGGGAAAACCATTGGCCCACATACAATGTCGCGGATATTGGCATTTCTATCGGTGTGGGGCTGCTGATTATCCAGATGCTCCGAAAGAAGAGCCCGTTCTAGCGGGGGACTGCCATGTACCCGACCTTCTATTTGGGGCCCCTGGATTTCCCCGCCTATTTCACCATGTTGACCATCGGCTATCTGTTGGCCGTGATGCTCGCCTGGAAAGAGACGTTCAAGATTCCGGGCGTGGACCCCAACAAATTCCTGGACCTGAGCATCATCATGCTGATCACGGGGCTGATCGGCGCCCGGCTGCTGCATGTGGTGGCCGACGGGTACCTTCAGGACTATATCAATTTGTGCTTGGATCCTCTGCAGGTGAAGGGCCGCATGTTGCCCGGCAATATCCCCTGTGTGACTGACGACCAGTGCCTTTCGGCGCAGATTGGGGAGTTGTGCAATCCGGACGGGGGCGCCTGCCACCAGGGCAGGGACTGTTTCCGCTGGATTAAGGTCTGGTACGGAGGCCTGGCGTTTTACGGAGGCCTTTTGTTGGCCATCCCGGTGGGGATTTGGTACATGTCACGCCACAAAGCCCGGCTGCCCTTCTGGAAGATTGCGGACCTGGCGGGTTTTGGAATTCCTTTGGGGCTGATATTTGGTCGCATCGGCTGTTTCCTGGCAGGGTGCTGCTTCGGTGCCGTGACAGATGATGGGCATTGGCACTTAAACTTCCCCAAAGGAAGCCCGGCCTGGGAGAGGCACCACGAACTGCACCTGCTGGCTCGGGGCGCCACAGAGTCCCTGCCGGTGATTCCCACTCAGGTGATTCAGATTATCACCAATGCGATTATGCTGGTCGTGTGCTATTGGATGTATAAGAAATGGCGTAAGTTTGATGGTCAGGTGTTTGTTGCGTTTATGATTCTATATGCGGTGTTCAGGTTCATCGTCGAGTTTTTCCGAGATGACCACCGCGGGACCTGGCTTGCGGACAGTCTGTCCACTTCCCAACTTCTGGCCATCCCGGCCGTCTTGGTCTCGGTGGTTCTTGGGTTCTATCTGCGAAAGCGAAGCAAATCGTTGGGGGCCTAGGTGGTAGGCTGGTACGGCTTGCTGATGGTCTTGGGTGTGGCCCTGGGCGCCTGGGTGATCTTTCGAGAGTCCCCCAAAGCAGGCATCCCCTCGGAAAAGGCCATGGACCTGGTTTTCTGGGCAGTCTTGGGCGGCCTTGTGGGGGCCAGGCTTCTGCACGTGATGGTCGAATGGCGGGTCTTTTATGGGCTCTGTTTTGACCCGGACATGGTGCTGGGGAACGTGACTCCGTGTATGGATGACAGCCAATGTCTTATGGCGCAGCAGTGCGCCGGCGGGATGTGTCACGTCAAGACGGACTGTTTTGCGGCCCTGAAGGTGTGGCAGGGGGGCTGGGCCTATCTGGGGGGATTCATCGGAGGCATAGTGGGCGCCTGGGGGTACGCCAAAGCAGCGCACCTTGCCGTTTGGGACGCCTTTGCGCTGCTGGTTGTCGGGCTTCCGTTGGGCCACGCCGTGGGCAGGGTAGGGTGCCTGGTAGAAGGCTGCTGTTTTGGAAAGCCGTCGACCTCGTGGATGTCCTGGAATGGACGCATCCCAGTGCAGGCGTTCGAGGCGTTGGGCAACCTGCTGGTCTTTTTGGCGGTCTTTGTGGCCTGGCGTCGAAGTCTCCATCGTCATGCGACCACAGGGGAACGAGGCAATGCCGGGGTGTTTGCGACGTATGCCTTGGCGTACGGTCTGTTACGATTTGTGTTGGAGGTGTTTCGAGGGGACCCTGACCGGGGGTATCTGGTTCGAATCACGTCCGAGGGGTTGTCCGGCCTGCTGGGATTTTCGCGCTTTGAACCGCTGTTTTTGTCAACGTCGCAGGCCATTTCGCTGGTGATGGTGCTGGCAGGTGGTGCGGG
>CAYTWV010000054.1:0-3097 GCA_964442235.1 uncultured Myxococcales bacterium
ATGGACCACCCCGTGGGTACACCCCGGGCAGTAGTGCTGGATGGCCGTGGTCAACGATTCAGTCTTTTTGAAAATCAGGTGTTCCATGGCTTACCTCCTTACCATCGCAAGGATCGCCTCGGTGACTTCTTCGGGCGTGGGAATGAACCCTCCTGCCTTTCCGTAGAACTCCACCGGAGCGCGGCCCTGGACGGCCCGGTCCACATCCTCCACCATCTGGCCCATGGAAAGCTCCACGGTTACCACCCGCTTGCAACGGGGAGCCAGGTCACGAATGGCCTGCAGCGGGAAGGGCCACAGCGAGATGGGTCGGAACATGCCGACTTTCACGCCCTGGGCCTTCAACTGCTCCATGGAGGTCTTGCAGATTCGGGCCATGGTCCCGTAGGCCACCAGCAACACATCCAGTTCGCCTTGAGTGTCGACCTCTTCGTATCGCACTTCGGCCTTCTCGATGGCTGCGTATTTGTCCTTCAGCCGGTTGACCAGTCGCCACGATTCCGCAGGATTCAGGTTCAGCGTCTTTACCAGATGGGGCTTGCGTCCCTTGGCGCCAAACGTGGCCCACTCTTCGTGACCGTCGATTTCCCTGGACTTCTCTTGCCCAGTGGGAAGCTCAACAGGTTCCATCATCTGGCCCATCATCCCGTCCATCAGCACCAGAACCGGAGTCCGATACTTCTGGGCAAGCTCGAAAGCCAGCATGACTTCATCCACCGCTTCCTGGACCGTCGCAGGCCCAAGCACGATGCACTTGTAATCGCCGTGGCCAGCACCCTTGGTTGCCTGGTGGTAGTCTCCCTGAGCCGGAAGAATGCCGCCCAGACCGGGCCCGTTGCGCTGCACGTTGATGATCACCACAGGCAGTTCTGCCGCAGCGATATACGACATGCCCTCGGCCATCAACGAGATGCCCGGGCTGCTGCTGGTGGTGAAACACTTCACCCCCGCACCCGCCGCACCAAAAAGCATGTAGGAAACAGCCAACTCCGACTCGCCCTGCAGATAGACGCCGCCAGCTTCAGGCATCCTGCGGGACATGTACTCGGCCACTTCGTTCTGCGGAGTGATGGGATAGCAGAAGTAGGCCCGACAGCCTGCCATAATGGCCGCTTCGCTGATGGCCTCGTTGCCCTTCATCAGAAGTCGTTTGCCCATCGAAGTACCTCTTAGTATTCGAAGTAGTGGTAACGAGTGCCCTGCACACCCACCGTGATGGCCACATCAGGGCAGGTGATGGCGCAAATCTGGCACCCGATGCACTGATTTTGTTTGGCGGGCGTGGCGAAGAAATAACCCTTCTGGTTAATGTCCTTCGACATGTCGAGCACCCTCTGCGGGCACGCCGCGACACAAAGAGCACAGCCTTTACATCTGTTCTTCTCTACTGTCACCTTCGGCATATTCAACCTCATAAACCCCTGAGGACTCTTCCCATAGGCCCCCGGATGTACGCAGCTTTCCAGGGTGGCGTCAGAAAACGCTTAATAGGCAGAACCTCTTCGGGGACGTGTTGCGAAAGTTCGGCTACCAGATGCTCCGGTGCCGTTACAAACTCAAGAGGCAATCCGGTCCGCTCCTGAACGCGGCGAACCAGCTCAATCCCCTCGAGAATATTCTCTATATTCGTCTGATCCATAAGATGAGTATTGCAGACATACCCCGTAAACTTGATATGACCAGTATACTCAATCTCCAAAGCCATCTGAATCACACCGTCGGCCGTTCCGGTAAACGGACGGTTGGCATTAACCACCTGCAACGCCCGATAGGACCCCGGACTCAGGGCATCAGTCAACGCCCCCAGAACTCGGGCCCCGGTATTGTCCCCACCCACGTCCAACACGGCGTATCCGTTCCCGGCCAACAGCAACGAACGAACACCCGGCACCAGAATGGGCAAGTCGGCGTCCATATACTTGGCATCGGGCAATACCAGATTGATGCCCGCCTCGGCAAGTTGGACTCGAGCTTCTCTGCTTCGGAAGTAGGGATTGACCAGATCCAGATCCGCAATACTGACGCCCAGGCCGGGATACCGATCCACCAGGTGGAACGCAAAGTTCACCGCCACCTCGGACTTACCGCTTCCGAAGTTGCCCAAAAAGAGCGACGTTTTCTCCGGCCCCCGAATCATGCTAAAACCGCTCTGACCAGCCTGTTAACTGCCCCGGAGGGGCACGAATCGGGGACGCTAACACCCGGGTATCGCCTTTGCAAGGGAAATAAAGAACCGCAAATCCGACTCAGGATTGTCGCAATGCAATACCGCCGTTACCCGGCGTTTTGACAAGCCGTAATGCTGCCGCTACCATAGCCACCACGGGTACCTGCCGGGAGCTGGGCAGCATGCATCACCCATGAGGACGCAGAACTGATGGCAGCAGGCCACCAGAAGGGGCAACCATGTTGGATGACGGACACATCTCTTCTCCGAATTGGGACAAGGGACGAGACATCGCCATTCGGAACTTCACGGGCCGCTTCGTGGTGGAATTCCTCAAGGCCCTAAACCTGACCGGGTACTATCCTACCGACCATCCCTCCATCCGGGACGTCTCCGACAGTCCCCTGAAACTGCTGATTGAACTTCGCCAAATGTGCTCTGAGTTGTCCTTCGTCAGCGCCAACGGCGGAGGTGCTGGCGACATCATCAATGTGGAAGGTATCTTCGAAGAGGCCGTGCCGCTTCTGGACCTGATTCATTCGTCCATGGGCGAGATTTTCGCCAAAAAGTTCATTAATTATATGGAGATTAACAAGTTAGTCTCCTTCTCGATGAAAACGGTCATCGACAACGACGAATTTAAACGATTCGTCGCTACGATGGTCGAACGAAAGACCAAGCAGGAGTCCGGCGTCTCCCTGGACATCTCGTTCAACGAAATGCTGAGGCAGGCCGGGGTGACACACGTTTCCGTCATCTCCATGGACGAGGTGGTCGGAGCCGCTCGATCGCTTCCCTGGCGCGTCAAAATCGCCATGAGTCGTCTGGCCAAGGACTTGGGGGATTTGCCACTTTACGTCAATGCGTCGCCCGAGGAGATTCAAGCCGTCAAGGCAGCTTCCATTAAGGACATCATTCGGCCTTTGAGGC
>CAYTWV010000054.1:3107-14095 GCA_964442235.1 uncultured Myxococcales bacterium
GGGTATGTACAGAGTCTGGCATCGGTGGACGTCGAGTGGGAGATTCTGTTGTCCCTCAATCACAACGTGGTTGAGGAAGTGGCCTGGGACATCGTCCGGCACTTGGAGCAGGCGGGCTGGGGGACGGCGCAGTTCGAACCGGATGCCATCAGCAAACTCTCTCCGGAGTTGCTGGTTCGGTCCCTAAGCCGATGTGCCGAGCGACTGGCCGAGTTGAACCTGGACCATACCCACGAATTCCTGACCTATCTTTTTGAGCGCAGCCTTTTATCCTTCGAACGATTGCCACTGGTGCTGCAAAAGGCCGTTCAGGCCCGCAAATGGGCCGCCATGTATCTTCAGAACCCCGATGCGTGCCATCAGCGGTTGATGCAAGCCACGAACCCCGAAGAGTTCCAGGCGTTTTTCCCCACCGTGGCGACCATGATGCCCGAACTGGTCCGGCAAGAGAAACTGGACGGCGTGGCCGTGGTGCTGCAGATCCTGATTCGACATGCCAACGATCCCTCTATTCCGCTGCGTCAAACCCAAGCCTTGGAGACACTTCAGTCCATCGCCCACGGCGAATTGATCGGCTTGGTGATCCCCCTGGCTCTAAACGAGGACAAGTCCCAGCGCCTGCGCCCGTTGCAATTACTTACGGCACTTGGTGAGCGAGGCTGGACGGCTCTGGTGCAGATCTTGTGTGAGTCGGAATCCTCGGGGGTCCGACGCGACATCCTGGAGATCATCACACGACTTGGCGATTCGGCGGCCCTCATTGTCCTGGCCCGCCTGGCCCATCAAGGGCAACAGTGGTTTGTGTATCGCAACCTGTTGCTCTGCATCCAGAACATTGGCTACAAGCCGGCGGTTTCGGATATCAAACGGTTCGCAGCACACATGCATCCCCGGGTCCGGGAGCAAGCGCTGATCGCCTTGCACGCTTTGGCCGGGACCTCGGCCATCCACCCTCTGATGACTGCGCTTTCGGATCCTGATCCCAAAGTGATGCGAATCGCCATAGGGCTGCTGGCCAAACTGAAGTGCCAGGAGACCCCCTTCTTAAAACGCCTTGGCGAACTCCTGGATCCCGCCGAACATGGTGTGGCTGAAGAGATTCAGGAATCGATGCAGTTGGCAGCGCTGGGAGCCATCGGCCAGGTGGGGCTGTTCATGTTGCCCTCCGGTGAATCCATCATTGTCCCCATCACGGAATTGGCCGGTTTGTCCGGGGCAAAAGGCTGGAAGCGGCTATTTCGGCGGCGAGAGTCGAAAGTGCCCGAACGAGTGCGCATTCTTGCCATTCGGACCATGGGCCAGATTGGGCTTGAAGAAGAACTTGAAGCGCTTGAGAGTTATGAGAGCGAAGCCGAACCAGGGTTCAGGCCCGCCATTCGAGACGCCATCGCTGCCTTGACGGCCCGGCTTCACGGGGCCCGCAACTAGGAGAACGAAAGTGCCCGGAGTGGATCTTCGTCTTTTGGTCATTGGAATCTGTGTAATGATGTCCGCCCTCTTTTCGGGGTCGGAGACTGCGCTGACATCTCTGCATTCGGCCAGGTTGGAAGCCCTGATAGAGAAGGGGCATGCAGGCAAGCGTTTCTTGGTTCTTTGGCGCGATCACCCGGCGTTGGTGCTTAGCTTCTTGCTGATTGCCAACAACATCGTGAACATCCTCGCCTCTTCGCTGGCCACGTCCGCTGCAATGGAATTTTTCGAGGGCTTGGGCTGGAGCGACGCATCGGGCTTCGCCGTGGCCGTTTCCGTCGGTGTGATGACCCTGGTCATTTTGATCTTTGGGGAGATTTCTCCCAAAACTTATGCGCGCCACAACCCCTCAGCGATCCGACCGTTCCTGCCATTCTTACTGCTGCTATACTGGGTGCTCTGGCCCGCATCCAGAGCCTTTGGCGCCATCGCTCGTGGCATTGCTCGGCTGGGTGGCGTCGATTTCGCGAAAGGTTCGCCGACCATTACCGAAGAAGAGTTGGAGTACCTGATCCACCGCGGGGGCAAAGAGGGTGCCCTGGAAGCCTCCCAAGAGCGTATGCTTTCGGGAGTGCTGGAGTTGGGCGACAGCATCGCACGCGAAGTGATGGTGCCCCGAATTTCCATGGTGATGTTTGAAAGCCGAGACTCGCTGTTTCGAGTGCTTGACGTCATCAAAGAGCACCAGTTCTCGCGCTACCCGGTCTATCAGGGGGCGCCGGACAAGGTCATTGGCTTCTTCTACGTGAAGGACCTGCTTCCCTTCTTGTCAGCCAAAGCCACAGACCGACCCAGCAAGGAGGCCTTCCGCCTGCGAAATCTGGTGCGTCCCCCCTATTTTGTGCCCGAGACCAAACGCCTTGATGAACTGCTTCGTGAATTTTTGACCGAGCGCATCCACATGGCCATCGTCGTGGACGAATATGGCGGCGTGGACGGGCTGGTCACCCTGGAAGACGTCATCGAGGAGATGGTCGGCGAAATCTACGACGAGTACGACGACGAAGAAGCCCTGTTCAAGAAGTTGGATGAGACCACCTGGGAGTTGGACCCCCGCTTCGCCGTGGAAGACATCCGTGACGAGCTTGGGTTGACCGTGGACTTTCCCGAAGACCGCGAATACGAGACGGTTTCAGGCCTGGTCATGGAACTGGCCGGCCGGGTGCCCGCTGCCGGAGAGATCCTTCAGTACGTGACCCCGTCCAAAGAGAAACCGGACCTGGAGTTCCTGGTTCAGGAGAGTGACGGGGCGAAAGTGGGCAAGCTGCGCATGCGACTTCTGCCCGACGACGACCAACCGGAAGATGGGTAAGACCGAATCGGATCTAACAGAAACCTTCTTCCCCGAAAGCTCCCGCAGGCCACGCCTTCTCAAACAACAGAACCCACTGATTGGCCGTATTGGGGCCAAGGTGCCACTGCTGCACCAAGCGCAACGGGAAGCGGTCCAAAAAGGCCAACGCCTGCTTCCCATCGTGATCCCGCAGGTGCTCTTGGCCTTCGCCCGCCGGCACGGCGTCCAGCACCTCTTTGGCCAACCCCGGGCGCACCAATCCAAACGCCACGTTATCCACCACCAACAGCTTCCCGCCCCACTTCAACGCCCCCACGATGCGTCGGTAGGCGGTCCAAAGGTCGCCAAGATGGTTATGGGACCGAAGTACCAGCGCCCAATCCAACGACCCCCTGGGCAAGATCGCCTCTTCTATTCCACACCGCTGCAACTGGATCAGCCCGTCCTGGGCAATCCGCTCGATTTCGGGCCCCGGCCTGGGGTCGATGCCCTGGTACAAAACGGCGCCGGAGTGGATGCCTGGCAGCAGACGCTCAAAATAGTAGGCCGGACCGCAGCCCACATCGGCCACGGTTCCCCGCACCTGGTCCAGAAGTTGGCGAACCGGCAGATCCGCCTGCAAAAAGAGGTCCTGGTCGGCCGGGCACCAGACGGTTTCAGCGGGCACAGGGGACCCAGGCCCCGAAACTGGGCCCGGCGTGCAAACAAGCTTTCGAAGTTGGCCCGCAAAGTCGTCCAGGAACAACGCCGAATCCTGCTGCACGTAAACCTGGCCCAAATCGTCCACAATTCGGCGCAGTTGGGCATCGCTGAAGTCGCCGGTATCGGTGTGGTACTCAACGGGACCCTCTCCCAGGTCCACGCTCAACCTCCTGGGGTCGGCAGGAGGCTTTCGCCCCTTCATCGGGGCACCGGTCTGGGTCTTATGGGCCCCGGGCGGAACCGGCAAATAATTGTATGAGTTGGGCACAAACCCCTGAACCGGCCGCAGCCACTCTTCTCCGTGTTGTGTCAGCGTGCCAGCCCACGTGCAGCGGCACTCGTCGCCAATCAGACATCCTCTGCAAATGGCTGGTTTGTGCATGTTGTTGTAGTCCACCGCAAAAATCGTTTCGTCTGCCAGTTCCTGCAGCGCAACGATGCCGTGGGTATACATGTCGTCTTGTTTGCCTCGAAGTTGGGGCACCAGGCAATGTGGAATCCCGTCAAACCCGAAGCTGGACGGCTTTCCCCCCAACGCAGACCACTGGGTCCATGCCGCCTGCAGGACTCGGGCCGCCTCGACGGGGTGCGGATGCAGCGAGGCATCATCCTGCGCTGCCCCTCGGGGCTCGACCAACGAGAACTTCAGGCGCAATCGCTGGCTTAGCGGCGCAAAGGTCCTGGCCAGCATAGGAGCCTCGGAGAGATTTCGAGTGGTCAGCACCATGTTGACGGTGGTCGACACCCCATCGACCTGACTTAGCCTCTGGATGGCCCTCAGGGTTTGTCCATACGAGCCCACAACTTGCGTCACGGCCTCGTGGGCTTCTAAACGCCCGTGCAGCGACAAATAGACATAGTCCAGGCCGTGGGCCATGACCGATTTGAAGAAGGGTTCGTGGGAAAACATCCGAGCATTGGTAATCAACCCGAACCTGCGCCCCGCATCGGCACACAGACCGGAAATCTCCAGGAACTGCGGGTGAATGGTGGGCTCACCCCCCGAAAAGAGAACCTCGTCAAACCCGGCTTTCCAGATCCCCTGAAGCCGACTGTGTACCTGGTCCACGGTCAGCCAGGAAGCCAGCTTGTGCTCTTGGCTGTGGCAGAAGATGCAACGGTTGTTACAGGTATACCCAAGTTTCAGAATGCAACGTTTCGGCGCGCCTGTGGCGACGCCCGGTCGCCCGCCCGCTTTTCGCTGGCCGGCCATTGCTACAGGGCAAAGATCTTGAGATTGTCGAAATAGACGCGAGAGTTCCAGTTGTTGAATCCGAACGCTCCGCCCTTGATCATTGCAGCGTCTTTCACTGAGAGGAAGAGTTTGTCGTCCACATACCAGGAGATCTCGTCGTTCAGTCGAATCAGAACGATTTTGTAGGTCTTTCCCTCTTCAACTCGGGTCTTGTCGTCGATGACCAGACGACCTTCCCCGTGTTCGTCACCCTTGCAGATGGCGCTGTGCGAGTTCTTCCATCCGCCAAACAGGGCCACATAGCCCTTCACGTGTTCTTTGGTCGGCCCGCCGAACTCACATTTGATATCCCCTTCGAAAACCGGGTTGTTGCCCTTCACCGAGGTGGCTTGGAACTCCATGCGCACGTTGGCAGGCAGGTCCGGAGACTTCAGCCAGAGACCTTCGTTGTTGTTGGGAGCATCGCCTGTGTAAAGACGACCATCCACGATGCGCCAGTTCTTGGACTTGGTTTCCCAGGAAGACAGGTCCTTAGAGAACTCCTCCTGGAACAGCAGCGTCCCCCCTGACAGCACCGTAGAAGCCGCTGCCGGGCCCTTTCCCTGAGGCCGGAGCCGCTTCTCGCAACCCGAAAACGCCAGTAACATAATCAGTACCAGAGCAGAATATTTCGCGATATGATTCATTATGTCAACTCTTTGGTATCACTGAACGCTTCTTCATACAAATCTTCTTCTTTCAGCGACGGCAGGGCACTGGAGGACGAGTAGACGCCTTGCGCCATGCCCAGTTCTCGGGTGGTCTCCCGAAGGCGGCCGGCAAAAACCCTGGCCAGGCTCCAAAGGACCTTGACCGACGCAGGAGAGCACTCTCGAATCAACGAATGGAACTTCTTTCTGTCCAGAGTCAGACAGGCGCTGTTCTTGAAGGCAACCACGTCGGCGGACCGAGGAGATTTGTCCAGAAGGGCCATCTCGCCAAACAGGTCGCCGCGCTGCAACGAGGCCACTTTGGCCCCGCGCTTCATGACCCAGACCTCGCCTTCAAGCAACATGTACATACAATCGCCCTGTTCCCCATCCTTTAGTATGTGAGAACCGGCCGGAAATCGTTGTTCTTCCAGTAATGCTGCCACACGAATCTGCTCATCAAAGGTTAGATACTGGAACAGAGCGACGCCCTTGAGCAGGTTCAACTTGTCCTGGGTCCTTGCGGCCTTTTCAGGTTCGACCTCGTCCACCAGCAGAATCAGGGCCGTGATGTTGTCTTTGCCGCCCATGGAGTTGGCACTGCGAACCAGGGCTTCGGCAGAGTTATCCGGGGTGGGAAAGAGCAGGCTTCGTTTCAGATCGTCCTCGGAGATGACACCGTGGACCCCGTCGCTGCACAGCAGCATGCGGTCTTTGGGAAGTGGAGTTAAGTCGATGGTGTCAGGTTCGACCGTCTCAAACACCCCCACGGCACGGGTAATGGTGTTCCGGTATCGGGCTTTGACATCGTCGCCAGACTGGACCTTCCCCATGGCCTTCAGCTCTTCCACCAGGGAGTGGTCTCGGGTGAGCTGGTGCAGTTGCCCCTCACGCATCAGATAGGCGCGGCTGTCCCCCACGTGGGCCACATAGAAGTGTTCGCCGACACACAAGGTCATGACGACGGTGGTCCCCATGCCGCTGAGTCCATCGTCTTCCTCGACCAGTTGCCGGATCTTGGCATTGGCGGTGCTGATGGCTTCCGTCATCAAGGCAAACGCAATGGCCGAGGTTTCGGGACCTGCGCCGCTACTGATGGAATCCAGGCGTTCTTTGCTGGCTTTGACGAACTCGTGGATCTCCTGGCAAGCCGTACGGGAAGCCAGGTCCCCAGCCACGGCCCCCCCCATCCCGTCGGCCACGACAAAGAGCCCCAGAGACTCATCCACCAGAAACGAGTCCTCCTGGTGCTGGCGACTTAGTCCGATATCGCTCTTGACCGCAACAGTCAGTTTCACGGTGGCTCCTGCGCTGGGAAGTAGCTAGAACGTATAGTTTGCTTGCATGAAAAACCAGTGCGCAGGCTGCCCGAAGCGATAATCCAGCAGCGTCTGCTTCGTCGCACCGGTGCTGTCCACCGTAATGCCGCTGACTCGAGTCACCATGCCCTTGAGGCCGTCGCCCGGAAGCATGAAGCTGTAGCCCGTGGCCAGTTCAAGTTCTTCGGTAATTTGATAGAAAAAGGCGAAGTCGCCTTCGATGCCCAGGTCGGAGCTCTTCTCCGGAGACTTAAAGAAGGCGGGGTTGGTGGCGGCCCACGGAACGGCCCCTTCTTTCTCGACCAGCGCCAGCTTGTGAATCTCTGCCGTAAAACGGAACCCGGGAAGAACTGCCGGCTCCAAGGTCACTCGGCCACCGACGTCCCAAATGTTCTTCAGATCCCAGATATCCATCTTGCCAAGCAGGGCGTGGCGAGTGGGGAACAGAGGGATATACGCAGTGCTCTTGTTGTTCTTGGGGTCTTTGGGGCTCAAGTTCGGGTCGCCGGATGCCGAATCAAAGAAGAAGAACAGAGAGGGGCGAACCACCTTTTCGGGGATGTAGTAACCGATCTCTGCGTGGTAAGCCGCTGCAAAGTGATCCTGCTCCTTGGTCAGGCTGTCGGCGGGATCTCCTTCGGTCACGGTCCCCACCTGCCAAGAGCCCTCGACGTCCACATACAGTGCGGGGTGGAAAGGCAAACGACCCGCTGCCCGAAGACCAAACGTAGAGAAGTTCCGCAAAGAACCTTCCCGGTTGTCCCGGTGATAGAGCCAATAGGCGTCGAAGGCCATCTCCTTGATGTACGGAACCGTCAGGTAGAGCCCGCCGAACAGAATGTCGGTGCCGTTGGTTGCATTGCGCTCATCGATCACGGCGAACAGGCCATCCACCTTCAGATAGTCCTGATAGGTGAACGTCAGGTCTGCGCCATCAAACGAACGTCCATTCTGGGACCAGTCCGCTTTGCCGATGATGCGGCTTCCGCCGAAGTCCCACTGCTGACGGCCCAATTTTAGATGGGCATAGTCGGTGTGCAGAGTCAGGTCGACAAAGGCCTCAAAAACACGCAGCGGATCGCTGCGATCCGACGAATCGTTGGAATTCAGTCCCCAACCGCGCACATCCTGCAAGGTGACGCGGCCTGCTGCCCAATCGGTGGCCCGAAAATCCATGCCAAGCCGAAGCCGCTGCGAGACGGACATGTTCTGATCCCGATCCAACCCCGAGTGGAAATCGGCCATATTCGTGACCACTTCGGGCCGAATGCGCAGTTGGGCGTTCCATCGAATTCCCTTCTTTCGAAGTGTGTCTTCGATGGCTTGCACGCGCGTTTCGGTCGCGTCCAGTTTGGTCTTGGCGGCCGTCAAGTCACCCTTGACCTCGGTTTGGCCCTTCTGCAGTTCGGTGACTGCCACAACCTGCTTGTCCATGGTGCTTTTTAGTGCGCCCAGGTCCGCAATCTGCTTCTTGAGCTGGGTGATGGTTGCCCCCTGCTCCTCGATGTACTCCTGCACGATCTGAAGCTCTTCTTTCATCGCCTCGGCAGCAGGATCTTTCTTGCCTTTGGGCTGGGCCGAGACGGCCAACGGAGCCATGGAGACGATTAGGCCAACAATCACAAACGCGAAGCAGCGATTCTTCATGGGAAATCCCCCTTTTGGGCGGGTCATCGGAAGGGGTTACGCTACCACACGCCGCAGTCAAGTCAAGCTTGGCAACGGGGATCAGGACCGGGCGTTTCGGTCCGGCAGCGGCCCAAGTAACTCGTTTTGCGCCCCTATTCCTTCGCCGCGGCCCTGTCACGCACGCGGGGCACCATGCAGGTCTCGCCTCGCCGCTCCTTAAGCCTGCCCGAAAAGCTCCACTGCTGGCCCGGGGTGGGTGGTTTTGGAAGCTTTCGCAACAACGCCCCCGACAGCAGGATACAGTCCAGGGGCGCCCCATCGGGGCAGGTCGGGCACTGCTGCAACGTCAGCTTAAGGCCGCTTTTCCCCCAGGGCTCGGCCGCCAGGATGCGCCCGGTGGCCTCGGACAGCGTTTCTTCGCTGACCGCTTTTGCGGGGGTGCGTGGTTTGCCCTTGGCACGGCGCCCCACAATGACCGAGGGGGCCTCGGTAGCGGCCGGTTTGGCTTGGTGCGCCAGGTATTCGGGCATCGTTCCATCGGAAGCCAAAGCCTGGCCACACCAGCCATCGGCGTCCTGCACTCCCCCGCATGGGCCTGGCTGGGTCACCACCCTGTACCCAAGCCACGCTGCCAGCAAGGCACCCCAACACACCAGCAAGGCCGTGGCAAATCGGTCCCTTCGCATGCCCAAACCCGTCCCCGAACACGTCGCCCCAGTCAGCGGGCCTGACTCTATCAAGTATGCCGGGTAGCGACTAGACGCCTTTCAAACGGAGGATGATCGCCTGGACAATGGCTTCGGGGCTCAGTTGGCTGCTGTCCAACACCAGATCGTAAACGCTGAAGTCAGCCAGATCGATGCCGTAGATCTCCAGGTACCTGGCTCGCTCCAGGGCTTCTCGTGTCAACGTGAACTCCCTTGCCTGCTCCACACTCATTCCATCCCGGCTGGAAACCCGGGCCAGCCGAACGGCCTCGGGGGCATCCACCCAGACGGCCACACCCGCAGCCTTCCCACGTTTCAGAACCTGGCCGGAAAGCCGCCCTTCCAGGATGATTCTCCCCTGCCGGGCCAGTTCCAACTGCCGCCGGTCCAGTTCTTTGTCAATCTGGTGGTGCTCTTGGGCATACTGGCCAAACTGGTTCAGGTCCATCCCATGTTCTTTGGCCATCTCTCTGAACAGTTGGCCCGTGTTCACCCAACGAAAGCCCAGTTGCTGCTGCAGAATCCTGCATGCCGTCGAGGTGCCCGATCCAGGCAACCCAGAGACCGTCACAACGGTGTTCGTGAAATCTGCAGTCGCCTCTGTATCCATGCCACCCCTCGGTCCCAAGCCAGGCCCGTGGTTCACTCCGTCACACTCCTGTGTCGGGTTTCCCGAGCTTTTCGTAGAGACTATTTACTTCGAGCCGTGCGATTCGTCCAGCAGACCCCGCAACATCCGCCCAGGAATCGTCCCGTTGGCCATCCCAGTCCCGGTTCAACACGCAGCGGCCCCCGGGTGTGGCGCTATTCCCCGGCGTCGTCCGAATCGGAGGAGTCAGCAGACTCGTCCTCGTCCCCCAGGCACGCGTACTTCAGCCCTAACTCACAGGCTCGGTCGGCCAATCGAGAGGCCTCGTCATCGTCCTCAGGACCGCCCTCTCCGCGGAACATCATGCCCGCCGACCCCAGGCAGGCCTCGGCCACGCCGCCATCACAACCAATCCTGTGCAGGTCTCTGGCCCGGCCCAAGTCCACGGGCCCACCCCAACCACTGAAATCCGACGTACCCTGCTGATAACACCCACGGGGGCTTCCCATTTCACAGGCCATCACAAACAGCTCCATCGCCCTGGCCCTGCTGCCCGGACCGGAAATGCCATCCTTAAACTGCTCGCCCAAGGTGGCACAGCCGTCGGGAAGCCCCTGTTTGCACGAAAGCTCAATCAAGACCCGGCCCTGCTTCACAAGTCCCGGCTCCGTATTGAACCTCTGCAGGAACTTCCCCCATTCCAGACATCCCTGCCAATCGTGAAACCGGCAGCCCTTGGAGAGCCAGGTGATGGCCCTGACCGCATCGTTTTCTGATTCCTTGGCTTGAAATCGCCGAAGGGCCGTCTGGCCCAGAAACGTGCACGCCAGACCTTTGGCCAAGGCACAATCCCCGTCCGGGAAGGGGCCCTCTTCGGTTCTAAGTTCAGTGTTGCCCTTCTGCCGAATGGTGCAACTGCCGGCCACCAGCAAGCAGAAGGCCAGAGTGAACCGAACAAGCCGACACGCCTGCTGTCGCAAAACGTCCATGCGGTCTCCACAGCCAGGAAACGTTTGGGGGCACTGGATCGTCAAAGGTATGCCCCATTGTGCCCGCCGCGTCCACACTTGAGTGGGTGTGATCCGGGGCGTGGCAAACTAGCTGCAGAGATCTGTTGCGACTGGGACGGCCGCAGTTCATGCGGGGAAGAGGATCGGAGAAGGGGCCGACAGCCCCGTCTCCGATGATGCCCTACGGCGAAGCCTCCGCACTGCTCTAACGGGGGATAACGGGGGCGATCCCTCGCCCCCGCCGTGCCCGGCAGCGGAGCAGGGAAAGCAGTACTGCATGCGTGGCGAAGGACCGCTGCCGCGCCTGGGAGGGGAAGAGGATCGGAGAAGGGGCCGACAGCCCCGTCTCCGATGATGCCCTGCGGCGAAGCCACCGCACTGCCC
>CAYTWV010000055.1:0-13962 GCA_964442235.1 uncultured Myxococcales bacterium
GCCTCGTGGACCCCATGCGAGTCTATCTGGACAACAACGCCACCACGGCCCCCAGCCCGGCCGTGATCGCTGCGGTGGCCGACGCCATGCGCCGCTTTCCTGGTAATCCATCCAGCCTGCATTCGTTTGGGCAGGAGGGGCGCCGGGAACTGGATCGAGCTCGATTTGAGGTCGCCGAGCTGGTGGGCGCACGCCCCGAGGAGTTGACCTTCACCAGCGGCGGCACCGAAACCAACAATCATATTCTTCGAACCATCGCCGAGACCCACGCAGGGTCATGCCATATCATCACCTCCTCCATCGAACACGCTTCGGTGTTTACGACTTGCCAACATCTGGCCCAGCGGGGGGTGCGGGTAACCTTTCTGCCCGTGGACAGCGAAGGTCGAATCGACCCCACAGCGGTGGAACAGGCCCTGGCGCCCGATACCCGATTGGTCTCCATCATGCTTGCCAACAACGACCTTGGGACCATCCAGCCCGTGGAGGCTTTGGGCCGCGTCATGCGTCAGCGGGGCGTCTTGATGCACTGTGATGCGGTGCAGGCCATCGGGAAGATGCCCGTGGATTTCAGACTGCTTGGGGCCGATTTGCTCTCCCTTTCGGCACACAAGTTTTATGGCCCCCGAGGGGTCGGAGCCCTGGTGAAACGCCAGGGCGTGAAGCTGACCCCATTCTTGCTGGGTGGGCGACAAGAGCGCTCGCTGCGAGCCGGTACCGAGAACCTTCCAGGAATTGTGGGCATGGCCGTGGCTTCCAAAGAGGCCCGTGAGCAGTTGGCCACCAGGCGGACACACATGCGGACGCTGCGTGACCAACTCGAGTCCAGGGTGCTGTCCCAAGTCCCCGGAAGCCGACGAAATGGACCTGTAGACGGACGGCTGGCCAACACCTCGAACCTGAGCTTCGCCGGCGTGAACGGCCAGTTGCTTGCCATCCATCTGGACATGCTTGGAGTGGCCGTCTCCACGGGCTCGGCATGCTCTAGCCAAAGCGATGATCCCTCTCGAATTCTACTTGCCCTTGGCCAAACCGCCGACGAGGCGCGAGAATCCATTCGAATCTCGTTGGGCCACGAAACGACGGCCCGGGAAATCGACGTTGCGGCCCAAGCCATCGCCCAAACCGTTGCCGAGATTCGAAACATGGCGCATGGGGTGATCCGTTGACCGAACTTTCCCAGAATTCCCGAACTGATCGAATTCGAGTCGCCGTAGCCGTGAGCGGAGGAGTGGACTCCTCGGTGGCAGCGGCCCTGCTGGTGCAGCAAGGGTATGACGTGGTCGGTGTGACCCTGCAACTGCGGCCCTGCCACGAAGAGTTTGAAGGTCGAACCTGCTGTGGCCCCGACGCCGTCGCAAGCGCCCGGGCCGTGTGTGGTCAATTGGGGATTCGCCACTATGTCCTGGACGTGGCCAAAGACTTCGAGGCCGAGGTGCTTCGTCCCGCCTGGGAGGAGTTCGCTGCCGGCCGCACCCCAAACCCCTGTATCTTGTGCAACAAAAACATGAAATTCGGAAAGCTGTTGCAATGGGCCCAGGGAATCGGGGCCACCTATGTTGCGTCGGGCCATTACGCCCAGGTGTCGCAACAGCCCTTTGCACACATCCGCCGGGGCCTGGACCCCGCAAAGGACCAATCCTACTTCTTAGCCACACTTTCGCCCCAGGTGGTGCAGCAATTGCTGCTTCCCATCGGGCATCTGAGCAAGCCCGAAGTGCGCAAAATCGCCGAGACCTTGGGCCTGCCTACCGCCACTCGAAAGGACAGCCAGGACGCCTGTTTTATCCCCATCGGCGGGTCATTCCCGGGCTTCCTCAGGGACCACTTTGGTGGCGCACCAGTGCCCGGTGCCATCCGGCTTCCCGATGGCACTCCCGTGGGAAAACACGCCGACGCCCGAATGTTCACGGTGGGCCAGCGAAGAGGGCTTGGAGTGGGCCACGCACGCCCCCTGTACGTAACCAAGGCCGATGCCGTGGAAGGCAGCGTCTGGGTCTCCGATGACCCGACGCACCTGGACATTTCGCATCTGACCGCCCGACCTTCGGGGCGGTTTTCAGAAGTCCACCTGGATAATCCGCTGGAGTGCCTGGTCCAGACTCGATACCGGCAAAGCCCCACTCCGGCTCGAGTCTCCCAGGAAATCGACGGCGAACGGCTGCTGGTCAGCTTCCACACTCCGGTTCGAGGCGTAGCCGCCGGGCAATTGGCCGTGTTTTATGATGGGGACGGGGTGGTGGGGGCCGGAACCATCATGACCGCCGGCAGTTCGACGGTCGGGAGCAGATGACGTCATGCAGCAAGATTTGAACCGTTATGCACGGCAGATTCGCATGCCTTCTATTGGTGAGCAGGGCCAGCGGCGTTTGTTGGCCAGCAGGGTTCTTGTGGTCGGGGTCGGGGCCTTGGGCGGATTCCTGGCAGAGTTCCTGGTTCGAGCTGGGGTGGGCTTCGTTCGCATCGTAGACAGGGACGTTCCCGCTACCATCAACCTGCATCGACAGATCCAGTTTTGCGAGGCCGACGTTCATCAGGCCATCCCCAAAGCCGAAGCGGCGGCCCTGCGACTGGCTGGAGTCAACAGCGACGTCGTCGTCGAGGGCCTGGTTGCCGACGTCACAGCCCGCAGCCTGCCGGCCATGTTGGAGGGCATCGATCTGGTGCTGGACGGCACAGACAACTTCGAAACACGCTTTCTGCTGAACGACGCCTGTGTTCAAGCCGGAATCCCCTGGGTTTATGGCGGGGTGCTGGGCATGGCCGGAATGGCGATGCTGGTTCGACCCGGCTCGGGGCCTTGCCTGCGTTGCCTGGTGCCACAACTGCCTCCGCCCGGCTCACAGCCCACCTGCGAGACCGATGGCGTGCTGGCCACTGCCGTGGCCATCGTAGCCTCGATTCAGGCCTCCATTGCGATTCGCTGGATCGTGCAGGACTCCGGATCCTCCGAAGATGCGTCGTGGCGCCTTGGCCCCGAAGCCGAGTTGAACAGCATCCATGTCTGGCCCCCGTCGCAGCGAAACATGCGGGTCCGAAGGGATCCCCAATGCCCCTGCTGCGGTCAGCGCAATTTCGAGTTTTTGTCGGGCGAAAGCGCCTCTGAAGCCTTGTCTCTTTGCGGCCGCAACGCCGTTCAAGTCACCCCAGCCAATGCGGCGCCGACGGATTTGGCCAAACTCGCAAAGAGGTTGGAAAAGAGTCTGCCATGCCATTTTGCCGGCCGCCTTCTTCGGATTCAGGCTCGGCAGATGGAATTGATGATCTTCCCAGACGGCCGCATTCTGGTGCTGGGAACCTCCGACCCGGCACTGGCTCGAAGTCTGGTTTCCGAAGTATTGGGCATGTAAATGACTGGCCCCGGCCAATGCGGGTGCCTATGTTCGGCCCGGAAGGAGTACGCACAACGATGAGTTCCATGACACGCACAGAAATCCTCGCCTGGCTGAAAGAAACCAACGAAGGACGGCTGGACCAGCTCTGGGCCCGTGCCGATGCAACCCGACGCTCCCATGTGGGCGATGAAGTCTATTTTAGAGGCCTTATCGAGTTCTCTAATTACTGTATGCGTCAATGCACCTACTGTGGCATTCGAGCCGGCCATGCCGGTGTGGAACGTTACCGAATGTCCGATGACGAAATCCTGGGGTGCGCCCACCAGGCCGTGCGTTACGGCTACGGCACAGTGGTGCTCCAGTCGGGAGAAGACCCCGGCATCACCACCCAACGTGTTACGACTCTGGTCACCCGCATCAAGGCCGAAACCGGACTTGCCATCACGCTCAGCGTAGGCGAACGCTCGATCGAAGAGCTAAAAGAGTGGCGCTCCGCCGGAGCGGACCGTTACCTGCTGCGCTTTGAAACCTCCAATCCCCAGTTGTTCGCCAAGATCCATCCGCCTCACCCCGGCAAGACCATCAGTCGAGTGGAACAGCTTCGGTTATTGCGATCCTTGGACTTCGAGGTAGGCAGCGGAATCATGATCGGAATCCCGGGGCAGACCTGGGACGATCTGGCCAACGACCTGCTTCTGTTCCAGGAACTGGACCTGGACATGATCGGAATCGGTCCGTTCATTCCTCATCCCGAAACCCCGCTGGGCAAAGACGGCAAGGCCCATGAAGCGCCCCCCGAACTGCAGGTGCCCAGCAGCGAACAGATGACGTACAAGGCAGTCGCCCTGGCCCGAATCCTGTGCCCCAACGCCAACTTGCCCAGCACTACGGCTTTGGCGACCATAAATCTGGCAGAAGGGCGAGAATTGGGTTTGCAGCGGGGCGCCAACATCGTGATGCCCAACTTGACCCCCGTCGAGTATCGTGCACTCTACGAGATCTACCCGGCCAAAGCGTGCATTTCCGAAACCTCGGAGCAGTGCTCGGGATGCCTGAAACGTCGTGTGGAAAGCATCGGCCGCTCCGTGGGTCAAGGCCCGGGACGCAGCCCCAACTGGGACCAGCGCCGCCAGCCGTGAGGACCCTCACTCGCGCCTCACCCCTACTATTGATCGGCATCTTTGGCCGCGGCGGTCTGTGCCACGACCGTCAGGGAGTGGGCGTCCGATGTATGCTGCGGGTAGGCGAAGCCCATGGGGGACTATTCACACATAACTACCTGTAACTCTTCGCCTTAACAATAGACATGGCTAACGACGAGCCATTGGTTCGAATCAAGTCCACATCCGTAACCACCACACGCATAACATCCACCCGCGGGGGAAGGGGCTTGCCCTCCAACTCTGCGGCACCAGGCGCATAACAGGAGCCCCCAGCCTGACAGCCGGCCCCTGCCCCATAGGCAGCCAGCGCATGCAGCACAAAATGGCGCCCGGATACCTTGCCCAGATAAAGCATAACGTGGCCCTTGAGATGCAAGCTGACCCCTGGCACCAGGCCAGTCAGGGCCTTATCAAAATCGACCCAGGTCTTTGCGGAAATCGGCGTGTCCACCGCAGGCAATTCCTGCTGATACCAAGAGTTGCGAGGTAACGTCAGCCCAAAACAGCGATAAACCATGGCCAGCAGATAACTGCAGTCTTCTCCGTCTTGCCCCCCGCCCCAGCCGTAGGGCTCGCCCAGAAACAGGAACGCCTGTTGCACCAAGGCCCGTCGGGTGTATGTCATGTACCCCGACTGCACCGTGGCCGATACCGGAACGGAAACCGGTTGCAGCGCCAACGTGCCGTCAGGCCCCCTGGAAGGCCAAGCCACCACCCACGTGCCGGCCGTGGTCCGCTGCCCGATGGACTCTGGCCACGGCAACGGCCACAGCGGAATCCGCGCACCCATTCGGAAGATCAACGATTGTCCGGTTTCGGGACCCTCCACAACCACGCGGCTGCCCGTCACAACCAGGAATTGCCCGGGGTTGACAAGAGAAAGCCACTGCTGCTTCGGGGCCATCACCAGATCGGATGCCCGTACCCAACCATCAGAATGCGCCGCCTGCACAAACAACCACAGGCCGTCAGCCGACGAATGCAGCACCGCCACCGGCTCCATGGGGTCCAGCCTACTGCCCTGCAAAATATCAAAGAAGCGATCATCGACCCGGTCGAACCAGGCCTCGGGTGCTGGCCAAAGCCGCAGGTCCGAGGCCCTCAAAGTCACACCCCATTGAACGGAGTGGGTCGCAGCGACTACATCCAGGTTCCGGTTCAGTTCCACCTGCCGTATGCGGGCCTGTTCCACGGGAAGGCCATCACTGAATACAGCGCTGGCCTCCAACTGCCACCCCGACAGAAGCGCCGTAAGTTCGGGCCCCGCCATCTGGTCCGGATGGTTGGCCAAATCGCACAAAGCCCCGTTGGAACCTGCACGAAGCACTTCCTGGTAGGAGCCAATTTTCTCCAAAGGAATCACAACGTCGTCGGCCAAGGCATTTTGTGCCAGCCAGAATTCTGGGCGCATCGTTTCCTGAGTCGTTTCGGGCAGTAGTGCTGGAAGCAGGGATGGCTGCGCAGAAGATTCGCCCCTAGGTGCGGTACTCTGCGCCACCGCCGCCGCCCCTGCGTTGCCGGCTCGGACCCCCTGAGGAGATCCCCCACAGGCAACACCCAGACAACCCATTATAAAAAGGAGTGACCGGTGGCTGGTGAAGCAGTGCACGACGTTCCCCAAGTTCCAGGCCCGCATCCCCGCTCCCGGCAGCCAATCGCAGCCCGCGTCCGCCCAAAGGACGAACACGGGCCTGTGGGAAAGACAAAACTACGGTTCGATGATGACCCGCTCCGTGGCGCTTCGGCCAAACGTCTCGGGTTCATACATCTCTTCGGCCCTAAGTGGGGGCACCACAAAGTTGCCCAGGGTCGTGGCTCGAGCCACATAGGTGTACTCGAACACGCCGCCATACATGCGGTCCTGGAACAGTTGGACACGGTCGTCCCGCTTCTCTTTGTAATCCCACGGATCCCAATACCACCACCACCAGCCGCGGCCGTGCTGGCCTCCGGTGGTCCACTCCTCGCTGGTGGAGCCGCCGGGCCTGGTCTTGGCCGTGGTGGCAAACGTCTCGTTCACGGACTCGAATCCCGCCGGCATCGGATCCACAACGGCCACATAATAACGAACGTCCGAAGCCACGACCCGCAGCTTCACCCGAACGTTGGTGCCGGCCTTGACGATGTACTCGCCGTTGGGGCCACGGCGCACGTTGTCCGCCTTGTCCGATTCGGGAAGGTAGATTCTCTCCACCATGAACCCACGGTCCTCGGCCTTCAACGCCAGGTCCTTGGGCGCATACTTCAATCCCAACCGGTAGTACAAGCGCCCCGCACCCTTCTTACCCAGAATCAGGTTGCCTGCTTCCTGCTTAAGGATTTCCTTCATGGGGATGGTGCTCTTCACGATCTCCATGGAGCGGCCCTTAAACGTGTGGCCCAGCAGCCCCATCTTGCCCAGCCAGAGGCCCGCTTCGAAGTTCGGAGTGTCGGACTCGAAGATTCGATAGTAGTCGCTCATGGCCATCAGCGAGTAGGCGTTGGACTGCGTGTTGGACCATCGGCCCTGCACTCTGGCCCGCATCAGCCCACGCACGATCTTGTCAATCATGGCATCTTTCGGATCCGTAACCAGCAGGGTGCCAAGAATAATTGCATCCGTACGATCCTCGGAGTACATCATCAACTTGGCGTACTCGGTCACCCCTTCGGCGAAGTGAATCGAACTGGCCTTTTCTACAGCCGCATTGTTGATCTGGCGATAGAGTTCCTTGATTCGGGCATCCTTGGGATCCACGCGGAACAGCGCTTCCATCAGCCACGCCCTGGAATAGAGAGGCAGCTTGACGAAGTTGCTTCCCTTATCTCCATCGGCAATCTTGTACAACCGATCCAGGTGCCCGGTGGGGGCCTTACCCAGCCGGGTCAGCACCAGCGCCGAGAAGACCTGCGTTTCATACGCGTACTCTTCCCACTCATGGGGGTGATCCAGCCGGTTCTTCAGAAACTCCATGGCCTGCTGCATGGCGCGCACGTCCACCGTGAACCCGTGGTTCGCAGCAAAGTCCAACGTCATCAGCGCATAGGCTGTCAAATACATCCAACTGTACTTGCTGTCCGGCCACGACCCGAACCCACCGTCGCCACGCTGGTGCAACATCAGGTCTCGAATCCCCTCTTCCACCAGCTTCTTGGCCACTTCGGGGGAATTCACTTTGCCAATCTTGAAGTCCTTGATCACATCGCCCAACGAAATGATGGGCAGGATGCGGCTGCAGATCTGCTCGGTGCACTCGTACGGATAGTCGAACAGGTACGTCATGGCGTCCTGCAACCCGGTCATGGCCGTCGACGACAGCGACACTTCCAGTCCGCCGTAATCGGGCAGGGCATCCTTGGGAGGCAGCAGCGGCTGAGCGATAGCCTTGTCCACAACACCGTACGTCGCAAACGCCTCGCTCGTCGCCGGAATCAACGTAGGCAGAATGACCTTGGCCGCATCGGTGCGGCGCTGCTCGGTCAACGAAACCGCCGCAAACTGGAACGTCGCGGGGCCCGGCTGTCCGGCCTTCACCTTGAACCGCACTTCACGAGAATCCCCGTTGGGTACCGTCACGGTCTTGACTGCGTCTTCGGCCAGCGTTGCGTTGTCCGCCACCAGTTTGACCAGAACGTCGGTATCATAACCGGTCTCGTTGTTCACCATCGCCGCCGCTTCACACTCGTCGCCAAAGTTCAAGAACCTGGGCAGAGCGGGTCGAACCATTAGCGGCAACCGAGTCTTGACCTGCGTATCGGCACTGCCGAACTTGACGCCTTCGTCCGCTGCCAGAACCATGACGCGGAATTCGGTCAAGTTGTCGGGCATCTTGATGTCTACCGACAGCTTGCCGTTGGCATCGGTCTTCAACTCGCCATTGAAGTACGCCGTGGACTTGAACAGTTCCCGGGTCGCAAACATCGGAGCACCCGCGGTATCCTTGCCACCGGGCGCACCGCCTTCCAATGCCATGGCAGCAGCCGGAGCCGGAGGGGCCATCTCGGCCGACTTCATCATCCGCATCTTGCCGCCGCCGCCCCTGCCTTCTTGCATCACGGCCTTGTCCGCTGACTCTTCTTCATCGGCCGGGGCCTGAAGCTCAACCTTCGGTTTGGCACGTGGCACCACCATCGGCCGCAGATCCACGGTGGCTGCGCCCGAAGAACGACCGGTATACATGTTCAGCAGAGGAACCGGAGTGCCGTAGCTGATCAGACTTAACACACCTTCGTCGACGACCATCAACGCAACGTTGGCTACCACGGGTTGGCCCTTGGCATCCTTGGCATCCAGGTCCAGGTGAAGCACTTCACCCGGGGCCACACCATCCGATGCAGGCTTCAATTCCAGCGTGATTTCCCGAGCCTTGCGATTGATCGACAACGACGTTCGGGCTGCTGCATGCTGCGGACGGCCTCGGTCGTCTTTGGTAACGCCCGGCTTCTCGATTCGACCACGGACCAGAACCACGCCCACGGTCACATTGGGAATGTAATTCTCCAGCAGATCCACTTCCACCGTGCCGTTACCGCCGGTGATCACGATGGGCTCCACCTTCACGAAACCTTCCCGAGCCACATACACAAACCCCGTGGCATCCTTGAACGGAGACTGGATCAGGACCTTCGCCTTGTCGCCGGCCTGATAGTCCTTTTTGTCCGCCACCAGCTCGATGCGGTTTTCGCCCGTGGAGACCCAAGACGAGCCCTGGTCACCCGCGGCGTACAGATGCAGCGCCGCTCGAACGGGTCGATTGCCTTTGTCCGTCGTCTTGCCGCGAATCAGATAACTGCCCGGCTTGGGAACTGTCAGCAGACACTTGGCAGGCAAGTCGCCCGGTTTCAGCGTGCAACCGCCAACTCTCTTCTCGGAGTACTTGTACTCGTAGTTGACCACTCCGCCTTCCCCAACCGTTTCGCTGGGGGCCCAGTTCGTCAACATCAGGTCCACGGTGACCTCGCCATCGGAAAGCCTGGAGCCATCCAGACGAGTCACGATACCGCTGACCTCTACGGTCTCGCCGGCCTGAACCAGATAACGGTCCTGCGCCAAACCCAGGTAACGCTCGGCCCAATGCGCCACAACCGTTGCGCTGCCCGCAATCACCTGGCGATTTTTGTCGAACACTTCGGCTTCGAAAGTGAAGGAAACCGGGGCCCGCCGAATCTGCGCCGGGTCCAGCTTCACAGGAACAATCAGGGTACCATCCCCCGTTGTGGTGCCCTGCCCCGAGGCCGCATGGACATTCGCCCCGCTGTATCGGCGGTGACCACCTCCGTCGTAGCCTTCTTCGTAATCGTAGCCACGATACGACGGGTAAGCCTGGTTTTCATCCACATCAGAGAAGGTGAAATCATAGTTTCCCGGCGGTGTGTAATAGGAACTGCTCCGGGTCATCCGCCATTCCACCTGAGCGTTGGGCATGGGCGACCCAAAGTAGTAGTTTGCAGAGACTTTGGCCTGAACATCCCGGTACACCAGCAGGTTCGAGCCGTCCAGCTCCCATTCCACCTCGGTCTTGAATTCCGGCGTCCGGAACTCCTCGATCTGGAAACTGCCGTACAGCGCACCCAGCGCACAGGAGGCATTAATGTTGTAGTAGCCCAGCGGGGCATCTTTCTTGGTCACAAAGTTAAAACTGGCGGTGCCGAACGGTGAAAGATTCACGCCGCCCTTGGCCACCTCGGTGCCCCGAGGATCATACACGATGTAGCTGCAGGCCCGTTCGGTGGCGCCCAGCAAGACCAAATCGCCCTTGGGGCCGCGGGTCTCTTTTCGGGCCATGATATGCACGTACACGTCTTCGGCCGGCCGATAGAGGCCACGCTCGGTATAGACTTGACCCTTCAAATTGGGCTGCTCGTTGACGCTGGCTTGATACCCGTACGAGCTGACATAATCGCCTTCGCCCGAACCGGTCACTACCAGGAAAGCACGGTCGCTGTCCAACTCCGCCAACAACAGATAGGGTCCACCGGTTGAACCCACGGAAGCCGGCGAAGCCAATCTGGCCATACCCTTGTCGTCGGTCACCCCTTCGCTTACGGTCTTGCCCTTGCCATCCCGCAGTTTCAGCGAGACGTTGGCAGCGGGCTTGGCGCTGTCCAGATAGGTAACCATGACCACGGCTTCCCGTTCCGACATGCCCACGGACAGACCCAGATTGGTCACCTGGATCAACGCTCGCTGCATATAGTCGTCAAACTGCATGAATCCCCGGGGAATTCGGGTCTTCGCTTCCAGGAATACCAGCCCGTAGCCTTTGGGGCCCAAACCGGGTCCCAGCGGCAAATCGGTGCGGGTGTATTTGTTCTTGTTACCCGACAGATCATATGCCTTAGAGCTTACTTCGGAGAACCCTTTGAAGATATCGCCGTTTCGCTTCTCGTCCCACCAGTACTGCGAAGCCTTGGTCATTGCGTCGTAAATCTGCTTGTCCGAGACCGGAGCCATGCGGACCGTGACCTTGCCCAGGTTCATGGAGGTCATCAGATACGAGGTGTCCTCTTTGGCTTCCAGAACGGCCAGACCACTTCGCACCAGACCCAGGAAGGGATAGGCATCCTGGTAGGTGACCTTTGCTTTCTTTCCAGCCTTGTTGCTCTGCTTGTGGATGTCATTGAACCCGGGCTTGGCCTCGATGGTGTAACTGGCCGAGGGCTCGAATCCGCCGTAAAGGACCACGCTGTTGCCCCACACCCGGATCGACATGTCTTCGATGGCCGGCGTCACAACAATCAGGGCATCCACCTTCTCACGTTTAAGCGAGTTATTGAATTCGATGGTTACGGGTGCACCGGGATAACATTTCTCGGTTTCATAATACGCACAAGAGATCTTCTTGATGACCAGCGGGTCATAGGTCTTGAACCCGAACGACTGCTCGGACCCGGTGGGCAGGGGCCCTTCGGTTGAGGTCAGCGTCGCATCGACCACCAGGCGGTAGTTGGTGCCGGGCTTCAAGGGCTCTTTGGCCTTAAAATAGACGGTTCGAGAACGGTCCCAGGCGCGCTCCGCATCGGTGAGCGGATTTCCGGTTGGCTTGGGCTCGGGCACGGGATTGTCGACAAGCACAAGCGGTGCGGCCCAACTGCCGGTGATCAGTTTGGTATGGGCCAAGACCGTCTTGGGGTCTACGGCACAATTGAACGTCAGCGAAATCGCCGGGTCCGTCTCCACTTCCGTGCTGCCTTCCCAAGGCATGGCACCCACGACCTTGGGCCGAGGTGTCTCGAAGGTGAAGGTGACGGCCTGCTCCAGGGCCTTACCCAGGGCAGAGGTGGTACCCGCAGCGATAGTAGCCGTGTATTTTGTGGCAAAGGGCATACGGAACTTGGGCTCAAAGGCCACAGTATCCGTACCCATCCAAACGAACCGACCCTCGGGCTGGGGCTCGATGGCCATGGGTGACTTGGCTTGATCCAATTCATTAAGGGCCGCCAGAGGAACCATGGGCTGATTAAACGTGGCCGTTACGGCCGCAACCAGATCCACGGCTTCATCGGGCTTGTGACGCACCACTTTTAATTCGGGAATCACAACCTTGGGAGCGTCGGGCATCTCCATCTTAGGAGGCCAGATCTCCTGGACTTCACCCTTTTCCGGCGGAATCTGCGGACCCAACCGAAGTGTGTCGCCACGAGGATCATTAGCGCCCAACGTCGGCGCAGTCACGCCCTTCAGCATCCCGAACGGGTCCATGCCTTCGGGGAACGGCACCACTTGCCGTTCGTGGGTCTTCTCGGTCCCTTTGGGAGTCTCTTTTTTGCCCTCAGGAGCCGGACCCTCATAAGGCGTCGGGTCGAACTCCGGCTCTGCGGGCTTCTCGGCTTCCGTCTCTTGCGCCGTGCCGTCACCCGAAGCGACCACTTCCGGTGCATTCGTTTGGGGCGTTGTTACCGGGACAACCCCTGGGGTCTTATCAGTGGCCGTCGGGACCTTGGGAGTCTCAACGGGCTCTGCCGTCTTGGCATCGGGCGCCGCAGGCGACACTGCCGCATTCTCCGGCTTCCCCGCGGACGTCTCGTCTTCCTGCGCTTGGGAGTCGCAGCACGATGCAGCAAGTCCCAACATCAGCAACAGTAATGCTCTTCGCATACGCCACCTCACAAGTTTATCAGCCTCGAAACCCCGACGATAACACCTGCCAAGGCCGGGAACAATCCCTAATCCCGTGGTATTGCGGGGGCCCCCCAACCCTTGCGCCAGGGCGTCACGACAATCTGGGGTGCGCCGCCCCGGCCATTGTGCTAAAATGCATCCTTCAATTGCCGAGGTAGTCACGATGAACCGAGCATTTTCCGTTATGTTCCTGCTGTGGGCCACCGCCTGTTCCGGCACTCCTGCCGTGGAACCCGTCATGGATGCCACCTCCGATGTGGCCACAACGGACACCCTCCTCGACACTATGCGTCATGACGATGCCCTGACCGACGGCCGTGGCGACGGGATGATGCCCGACAAAGCAAACGACGCACCGCAGCAGGACATGCTGGTCGACTCACTCCAGGACATGGGCCAGGACGTAACCCTGCAAGACACGGTGGATCTGGAACAGCCCGATGCCGAAGTCCCCGACTTGCCGCCTCCAGATTTGATGCCGGAGGGGCCCACCTGTTACGACTATGTCGAGTGCACCCGCAACTCGAACTGCGGCCCCATCACTCCCTGTCCCCAGTGCCAGCAGTTGCTGGTCGGCAAGGTCGCCACCGAAGTGGATGCATTGACTCAATGCATTACAACCAACTGCTCGGGGCTTGAAGGCGAGGCCTTCGGGACGTGCATTTGGACCGTTTGCTCGACCCAGTGGCTTGACTGCATCGGCGGAGAGGGAAAGGGCAATTGCGACGACGTGTTGACGTGCACCTCGGGCTGCGACGAGTTCTCGGATAGTCAGTGCATGGAGCTTTGTGTGGAGATGTCCGACGAGGACGCGCTGGAACTCTTGGCGAAGATCTTTGCCGACGAAGCCGTATCCGATGGCACCAAGTTCGGCTATGTGGCCGACTGTGTGGGAGGCCAGGGGGATGGTGCGTGTATGGACGCCATGATTTGTATGGACGCCTGCGGCGAAAACGACCCGCCCTGCACCGTGCAGTGCCTCAAGCAGACCTCCCCCGAGGCCCTGGAAAAGCTCAAGGCCATGATTGGCTGCGACGGCAAGCCCTGTTTTGAGCCGGCAGTCGAGTGTATCGGCGGCACCGGAACGGCTTCGTGTCTGGCCAGCCTGCAATGCCTTGGCGATTGCAACCAGGAGGGGGATGGCGGCTGCTTCTGGCAGTGTCTTTCGAACGCCAGCGCTGAGGCCGCCGGCCAGTTGACCGAATTCAGCAACTGCGTCACCGAAAAGTGCGGCGGCGTCATGGAAAACTGCCCAGCTGCCCAAGAGTGTATGGGGCTTTGCCCCGCAACGTAGTCAGCGCCCCCCCTGTCCGACACGTCCGACACGTCCGACACGTCCGACACGTCCGACACGTCCGACACG
>CAYTWV010000056.1:0-13951 GCA_964442235.1 uncultured Myxococcales bacterium
CCACGTCGTGCAACAGGGCCACCGCATAGTCGGCATAAACGGGAATGGTCAGTCCCACGGGCCCGGCGAAACCAACGATGGCCTTTGTGACGGCCTGCACCGTGGCCTCGTCAGCCATTTCCACCGTAGTGGCCTTCAGGGCCCGACGAAGTTTCACTTCGGACATCTCGTGATCGCCGCGAATGAGCAAGGCAACGGGGTTCCCGTCGACCTTGTAAATAAGGGTCTTCACGATGCGTTCCGGGGGGGTCTGCAAGAAGGCCGAGACCTCCTCGATGGTGCGCTGCGCCGGCGTGTGGACTCGCTCTTTCGCTGCCACATCGCCCAGAGGGGCTTGCGGCTCGAGGGCAGGCAAGGGAGCCAATTCCTGGTTCACGGTAAAGTCGCAATGCTCACATTTCAGCACATAGTCTTCACCGGTATCGGCCACCACCTGGAACTCGTGAGACATGGTCCCGCCGATATTCCCCGTGTCGGCTTCCACGGCACGGAAATCCAGGCCGCAACGGCCGAATATGCGCTGGTATGCGTGATACATTTCCCAATATTCGGCTTTGGCCGCTTCTTCCGTGGCGCTGAACGAGTAGCCATCCTTCATGATGAACTCTCGCCCACGCATGAGGCCGGCTCTTGGTTTGATCTCGTCTCGGAACTTGGTCTGGATCTGGAAGAGATTCAGGGGCAGGTCCCGATAGGAGCGCACATCGCGGCGCACCAGATCGGTAATGACTTCTTCGTGGGTGGGTCCCAGACAGAACTCTCGGCCGTGGCGGTCTTTGAACCGAAGCAATTCCGGCCCATACACAAACCAGCGTCCCGATTCTTTCCAGAGTTCCGCGGGCGTCACGGCAGGCAGAAAGACCTCCATGGCGCTGGAGCGGGTCAGTTCTTCACGAAGGATATTCTTGATCTTCTCCAGGGTTCGAACGCCCAGGGGCAGGAAGTCATAGATCCCTGCTGCGACCATACGGATGAAGCCACCGCGGACCAGATAAGCATGGCTGGCAAGTTCGGCCTCTTTGGGAGCTTCCTTCAGAGTCGGGGCATGAAAACGGCTTAGCCGCATGGTTACCTCCACAGGGAATGGACGGGAGGGCGAAGCCGCCCCCCCTTTAGGTCCTAGGTGTGTTCAGGAAGAAGGAAGGACTACTCCGCCGGCGTAACGGCCATGGGGCCCAGGGTGGTGTAGTCATACACGCGGTGGAGGCCCCGGAGTAGTTCGATCAAGGAAAGGGTCTTGGAGAGTTCGCCGGTCCCGGCCTGGTATTCAGCCTGCAGTTCTTCCATTGAGTCGAAGCCCTCAAAGATCGTGTTCAGCTTGGCTACCAGATTGTAGGCCGTGTCGAATTCGCCTTCCTGGCCCATCTTGTACGCTACGTACACTTTGCCAGACAGAGGATCTTTGGCCCGAATCTTGAGTTCTTCGGGGACATCCAGTTCCTCTTCATGGCCTTCCAGGAACACGCGGGTGGTGTCCATGAAGCGGCGGTCGTAGTCGTTGATCATGAGCGACATACCGAAGTAGGCCGCCAGCATGGGGATACGGTACCAGGTGGTGGGGAAGTCATAGTCGACATCCTCGGGCTCCAGGAAGTGGCCATCCACGCAGAAGTTGGGGTCATCCATGTTCTGCGGGTCACGAACACGCAGAGAGATGGGCTTCTTGGTGGTGGGGTCTTCCACGACGCAGGGAGCGTAGTTGGCTTCCCGGTGGGTGGTCAGGCCGCCCAACAGGTGAAGCATACGCTCGGGGAAGAAGGTGTAGAACGAGATGAGGTACTGGCGATTGTCCGGGACTTCATCGATGTTGAGGAAGTCGCTGGAGGGGTCGCACAGGGCCACAAAGGCGTTCAAACGATCATAGATTGCGCCGCCGGACACGGGGAACATCTCGTCGCCACCCGACTGGTACATGGGGTACATGGGGCGGGCCGAGAAGCTGCCGAAGTTCTCTTCCAAGATGAACAAGGAGGAGAGTTCTCGGTCATTGTAAGAGGTCCACGTCTCATAACGGCCCTTCTTGCCGTTGTAGCCATAAAGACGGGTGTCGGGATAGTTGCCCGACGGGATGGCAAACACCTGGATGAGGGTATTGAAGGCCTCAAAGGCGGCCATAGAAGAAGCGAGGCCCGCATTCTCGTCCTGGTCCCACGGCGTACCGAAACGGCCTTCCCACCAGTCGCCCTGGTTGAAGCGCATGTTCTGCACGGCCCACCACTGATACTGGCGTTTGAACTGGTCGAACAGGTGCATGATGCTTTCGGAATACCGATCCGGGCTGAAGAGCACTCGGCCTCTCCAACGACCGTAAATCAGGAAGCGAGTCCAGTAGTCCGTGGCAGCATTGCGCACGATTTCGTAGGGGTCAGCGCCCTGGTCCCACACATCACAATACGGAGTGCGCCCGGCATACTCATCCCCGCAGAAGCGGTAGGGAACCTCGACAACTTCCTTGGGAGCGCAATAGTGCTTGCCCATCTGAGCCTTGCATACGGTGCAATTGGGGCATCCGCCGTTGGCGCCGCAATCGGCGTCGGTGGCACATGCGTTGCCCATGATGCTGTCCAGGGCGACCTGCTTGCGGTCATAGATCCCGTCGATTCCGTTCATGACGTTCGGAATCTGGGTGAAATGAATCCGCTTGAACAGGGCTTCCACCGGATTGGCGGGGTCGGCAACGGGAGGCACATCGCCGGGGAAATCGTCGGCCGGATCGGCCATGTAGGGCATCCAGGTTTCCAGGTCGGGGGTCTTGTTGAAGACGTCGACGATACCGCCGTAGCCGAAGCGAATGGCAGCGTGGTCATACAGCCCCAGGCCGTACCAAAGGTCGTTGAACTTCTTGCCGTAGTCCATGATAGAGGAGTACTGCAGTTCCCGCATACGTCCGGCCTGCTGGGCATCGGTCTCGGGCTTGAACGGATCCACGGCCACATAGTCGCCGTTGGCGTCCTGGGCAACCTTCATTCCCCAGTATTCCTTGGGATAGTTCATCGCATCGGAAGAAGCTTCGAAGTTGTGACGCAGACCCAAGGTGTGGCCCACTTCGTGCAGCGTCAGCGACAGGAAGATGCGTGTGCGGAAGTCCTGGACCATCTCAAGGCGGATGCCTTCGGCCAGGGCACGCACGAACTGCTGAGTCTTGGCAATCTTGACATCCTTCGTCGCGGCGTACCAGGGCGAAGGCTTCCAATACAACTGCTGATCGCCGGCTTCGGTATAGAGCAACTTCTGGGATACCAGAGCGCCCAACTTGGCCACGGTGCAGGTGTTGACCCAATAGTATCCGGTGACAGTTCCCTGCTCCAGCTTGGTGCAGGTGTCGCCGGCTTCGGGCACGGCCTTAACCTTGGGATCGTATTCCTGCCACGACGTCAATGCGGGAAGGGCTGCGTCGACACGACGCTGGCCTTCCTGCTCGGCGGTGCAGGCTTCTTTAACAACTTCGAATGCGGACAGGTCGAAGGAAAGCTCCTCGCCCTTGCCCATGGCATCAGAGACGGCCTTGCAGATTTCGCCGTCGTACCGGTTGCGCCACTCTTCAGCCAGGCCGATGATGCTCTCGTCAACGAAGCCTTCACGGTCGATGGTCTTGAGCGCGTCAGAGAGCATGCGGTCCCTGACCTCCTTGACGCCACGATTGTTGGCCCAGTTTCTGAGCGCCACTCTGTCGGCAGTCTTCGCATCCATGTCCAGACCAAATCGCACGGTGGGGTCCCGGCGAATCGAGCGGAACGCATCATCGATCATGGCTCGGTCCAATGAGGTATCGGCCTTAAGCAAGTCCATACGCATGCCGGCGAAGTCCTGGTCGCTCTTCTCGGCGCCCATGACGGCAACGCGGCGGCGCACGTCTTCACGAACCATGGTGCGGGCCCTTTCCTTGGCTTCTTCCACAGAGCCGGGGAAGGGGTTGTTGCCGACCTTAAGCTGAGCTACATACTGCTGAGCCTCGTGATCCAGCGAGTCGACCACGGTGACATAGTCACGGTAACCGACCATGGTCTCGACCAATTCCGTGCCGTAGTCGGCATAGATATCGACTGAGCCCAAGTACAGATAGGCAGAGGCGGTCAGGATCTTGCCGGTCAGTGGGTCGGCAGAAGAGGGACCGAAGCCCATGGGGGCGTTCTCGAGGGGCTCGACCACGGTGTACATGAACGAGTAACGAATGTCGCCGTTCTCTTTCACGAAGTCCATGTCGGCGCACACTTCAGGATCGGTCTCGGCCACAAACGCACCGGCATCGGCAGCTTCCTGGGCCGTGGTGTTGTTGTTCTCGCACAGCACGAACATGCCGTGTTTCGGAACTTCATGGCCGAAGAACTTCACGACGTCTTCGAACGGCTTGGACCACTGCTTGGCCACTTCCGCTGCCTGGGGAACCAGGTCTCGGGGGAAGTCCTTGGAGATGTAGTACACGACGGGCTTGGGCGTCATCTTGTCATACTGAGCCTTGCCATTCGCATCATACTGATGATTGCTCCAAATATCAAAGCGCTTGATATTACGAATCACACCACTGTATGTGACGTCATAGAGCTCATCGTAGCTCAGGCGTTCTTCTCTGAAGTACCCGAACTTCTCCATGGCGCGGTCGTCATAGGTCTCAGGACGATAGGTGTCGTTCTGGTCCACTTTCATGAACGCGCTACGGGTCTTGATCTGCTCCGAGGTGCACTCGAAAACGCCACCCTTGTACCAGGGATAGAAGACGCAGATGGGGACGTTGGTGCCCCAGTCATCGTAGTACTCTTGCGGCGGTTCCAGGATGAACTTGGAGACGTAATCAAAGTAGGTCACCGAGTCACTTTCGTCGCGGAACATACGCAGGCCTTCGCCTTCGGGGGCGGCATCGCCTTCGAAGATGGGCAGGATGACCCAGGAAAGCAGCGAACTCATGGTGAACTGATAGTTGACGACATTGTTGTCGGCCCAATCCACGCGGATGAACTCACGTTCGTACCAGAAACGGTCCGAGGAGTTTTCGCCACGAACGTTGGTCTTCTCACCGGTGGAGGGATTGTAGGAGAACTTGATGTCGAAGTGTTTCTGGATGGGGAACACGGCCAGAGGGGCGCCACGATAGACAAACTTGGTCGGGGCGACGCACACGGCATTGGCGTGGGTGCGCTGCTCGAACGCCATGTTCTTGTCGTGACCGCAGTAAGCGTACTGGGTCGGCCCATTCTGCTGGCAGAACTCGTGCATTTTGCCGCCGTCGTCGGTGGACTGGCCATCGCAGGCCAGGCTTGCCCCGCCGGCAACCTTGAGCACTTCGCCCTCGGCGAATTTCTGGTCACGGGACTGGTAGGGATTGGCCGTGTAAATGGCCTCATCCTCAGCCAGCCAGCGCAGATAGGGGCGATTCACTTCGGGCTTCAGGCCGATTTCTTCGGCGTTGTACTGGAACTCGTAGGTTCGGTAGAAGATCAGGCTGTTTTCCTGAACTTCGAACGTCCCGCGCTCCATCTTGCCCTGGTCGCCCACGAAGGTATAAGCCGAGGCAAAGGGGGTGTCGATGACGGTAGAGCGGTAGTACCACTCCCCCTCGAGGTCTTGTTTGGCGACGTAATTCGGCTGGACGCGATCGATCTCATCCAACTGCTGGGAGCAGGCCCCAGCAGCAAGAGAGGTCAGGACCAACAGTCCTACCGCAGCCCAGATATTTCCGAAAAGTTTCATTGCTGCGTTTCTCATTTATACCCCTCCTACTGCCTAGTACGTCAGGTTGCCGTAAAGTTCATTGAAGGACAGAACCAGGTCCAGGTTCTCCGTGATACCACGCAGTTCCTTGGCCAGCAGAGCCTTCTCCGGACTTTCTTCAGTGGCAGCTTCCCACTCGCTCTTGACCTCATTGGCCCGTTCCACCAGCCAGTAAGAAGGAGAGGTACGGCGCGTGTCGTAGTTGGTACGCTTGGCGACGTAAGTCTTCTTGCTCCAGGGGTCTACGAAGGATTTCACTTCGATGCCGGAATCCACATCGAAGAAGTCCTCTTGGTCAATGTCGTAGCAGTTGCCCGAGCCCTTGAGGCACAGGAACATGCCGTCCTGGAAGCCCTGGTCGAAGCCGGCGGGCAGGAAGGAGTAAGCATACAGGCCGATGTAGGCACGCATGGACTCGCCTTCGATGGAGCTTTCCACTCGGGTCATGCCTTGGGCTTCCCAGGGGTGCAGCGGGTCGACGGCGCGAACGGTGTTGTTGGTGTCCACATAGGGCCGATAGGCTTGGTCGTTGCCAACCAGATAGCCGCCCAGGCCATTGACCAGTTCGGTGTAGTAGTTGGTATTGAAGCCGATGGAGGTGGCCACACCCACGGGGACTTGCTCGCCGATGTAGCTACCGATGAAGTAACCCAGCGAGTAGGTCAGGGTGTTGAGGGCCGCAACCTTCTCCCAGAACGAGCCGATGAAACCAGCGTGCTGGAAGTAGTAGTAGCCGGCATCACGCCAGTTGGTGGTGTAGGGGAACTTGCCATCGCCAATGGCGACGTCCAGTTCGGAACCGGCAGCGCCCATCTCATAATCGATGTTGGCGAAGCGTTCCGTAGGCAGACCGGCGTCAACCAGTTTGAAGCTGCCGGGGGCCGGGCTGAACAGAATCTGGAACAGCCTCTGCAACGACAGGTCGGCGATTTCCTTCATGTAGCCCAGGCGCATGACATCACCCAGCACCTGCTTTCGGTACGACGGCCAGGGTCTGAACACGTTGTAGTAGATGGCGAAGAACCGGCCGGCGTCAGCCAGAGGCGGGAACCAGCGGTCCAAGATGCGGTTGTAGTAACCCACGGGGTTCACGTTGCGGAATGCGCCCCAACGTTCACGCTTGAAGGCGTCGAACACATAGTACTCATGGAGTTTGTTCCAGGAGTGTTCCACGATTTCGCCCACGTCAGCGCCCACGTCAAACACGTAGGTTTCCCAGTTTCCACGCCACTCGTCGCCAGCGTACTTGTAAGGAACGACGCGATAGGTCACGTCCCAAACGCCACGGTCGTTGGAATCCAGAGCCTTACGTTCCAGGGCGGCCTTGCGGAAGGGGGCCGGGATACGCTTCAGGTTCTCTTCGACGCCGATGAAGTCGTTGAGCATGAGCCAGGGAGAGAAGATCAGTTTGGTGAAGGACTCGGAGTCCATCAGGAACGAGAGGTAGATGGGGTCGAAGCCGTAGTAGTCGGCGACGCGCTGCATGGCCGGGGCCAGGTTGCTGGTGTCGGTATAGACGTCAATCAGTTCGCCATACCCGAAGCGGATGGCGGCCTGATCGTACTTGCCCAGGTCCAGCAGGTCGAAGTTGATCGTTCCGCCGTAGTCCATCAGGGAGGAGTACTGCACTTCGTTACGGTTATTCTCGACTTCTTCCTGATAGAGGGGACCGCGGGGCACGAACATCTTGAGCGGGACGGCCTCGGCGGGAACCTCTTCGTGGATGACCAGATTGACCTTGCAGTCGGCGTCGGCGGTGCAGGCTCGAGAGCCGTCCACGGCGCACTTCTTGGTCGTCGTGTTGCAGGAGTCGTTGCGCACGCAGATAGCGCCCTCGACCTTAAGGCCGGCGGGGCAGATGCCATTGGCGGGTTTGGCAGGAGCGGCGCAGTAGCCCGTTCTCTGGTCGGCCTTGCGGTCGCACTTGGCGCCATCGCCAAGGGTGACGCAGTCGCCATCGCCAGTGCAGTCCATCTTCACGTTACGCGTGCCCCAGCACACACCCACGGGGGTGAGGTGAGAATCAATGCAGGCCTTCATGTTTTTGCCGTCGACGACGACGTCCTGGCAGGTCGTGCCGGGATAGTAGCAGTCTTCGTCGTTGGTGCAGGTCATCTGGCAGTAGTCGCCGAAGGCGCAGCCGTCGGGTCCCTGCAGATAGCAGCGGCGGTACTCCTTGGTTCGCCTTCCGTAATACTCTTCCTGATAGTTGAAGGTATCGGTGGAGGCGGTGAAGTTGTGGCGCAGACCGATGGTATGACCGATTTCGTGTTCCAGTGTGCCGTAGAGCATTTCACGAGTGATCTGCCACATCATACATTCGTCTACGGAGGTGTAGGGCACGGTGAAGGTCTTCCAGTTGGCCTGATCTTCGCACCAGGTCTTGATGCGCTTGGCAGTGCCATACACGTAGGGCTCCAGCAATTCCTGAGAGAAGTAGCCGCCTCGTTCACACAAGGTGGCCTTGTCCTTGAAGCTGCGGCGGGCGGTACCCGAGGCCCAGCTAAGGGGCGAGGCATCGGAGTTGCCCTGAGCATCCACAACCGCTTCGCCGGTTTCGGAGTCCGTGAAGGCAGCCCGGACTTCCTTGTTCATCATCAAGCCTTCGAGCCAGGTTCCCTTGACGGCTTGGAAGCGGGCATCCAACTGCGCGGCGTCCATGCTGGGGGGAAGTGACTTGACAGCCAGTTTCTGGAATTCCTTGGGGTCGAACATGGTGCGGACCATCTGGGGATCCTGGAACATGGCCTTGATTTCAGCCTGCTCGTTGGGTTCCAGCCAGAACTTCTCGGTCGGCGGAGCCAGTTCCTTGCGGCGCTGCAGTTCGTTGCGGTCCACTTCCATGGGCGCATACAGAGACTCGCTGGCGGCCTTCTTGTCCCGATTCTGCACGAATTCGGCGATGTAGTCGCCCGTGGCAAGGTTCTCTTTGGTCAAGTCCCCGATGGAGGCCTTGAGCAGGTCCACGGCGTACTGGCCATAGGCAATCATGTCGGCGCCATAGATATTGGCGATGGCATAGTAGATGTGGCCGGAGTCCGGATCCGCAGACGAAGGACCGTAGCCCAGGGGCGAAGCCGTCTGCGACTCGGAGACCCAGTAGAACTGGTTGAAGCGAGTGTCGCCGTGCAGCTTGAGGCCCTTGGCGTCTTCCACTTCGGCGCAGGGGTTACGCCAGGCGCCGGCTTCGTCGCGATAGAAGTTGCGGCAGTCGTTGTTCAGGCTCATGTCACCGCGCTGGGCTTCGGTGCACGAGTCGCCGGAGTACTGGTTCTCGCAGGAAACGAACATGTTGGGGAGCGCATCATAGATTTCCTGATAACGAGCCATGTCGGCATCGGTGAATTCAGGACGCCAGCCCATGCACATGCCCACGCTTCCCATCTCGTGGTAGCAGGTCAGTTCGGTGTTGCCGCCGTGGTTCACGATGACCACGCGGTTTTCCTTCTGGGTCAGACCGGTATAGGGGGTCACTTCGCCAGCGCGAACATTGGACCAACGCAGACCGGCGTTGACCGCCATGTCCACAGAGGTCTGTCCCATGGCCAGGTGGGCCAAACGGATGCCCTTGGCAGAGAAGACTTCCCAAGTCACTTCGCCGTGAGCCAGCAAGGACTTCTGCGCATCGCCGCCCAGGAAGAACGTATGAACTTCGCCACCGTCCAGGGTAACGCCCGGGAAGCTGGCAACTTCTTTGCCGCTGCCGTCAAGAACCTTGAAGTTCCGGACTTCCCCAGCCGCGCCCACCGTCAGCATGCAGCTACCGGGGCGAACCACGGGCACGCCGCCAGCAAAGGCGTAGGTCGCATCCACATCGCCGTTCTTGCAGACCGAGCCGCCGTCGTCGACCAGCTTGACCTTCTCCAAGAAGGGATTCAGGTGATAGAACTGGATTTGCACTTCGGTGCTTTCCAGGAAGTCCACGGGGTCATCGGCGGTGATTTCCTGCACAGCGCCGTTGGGCGTCATGCGATAGACCAGCGTGAAGTTGCCCTTGTCTTCGGTCATGGCACGCACTGCGGACCACTGGTTGGCCTGCGAGCAGTTGCCCTCGGGGCACTCTTTGCAGACGCCGTCATAACAAGCCTGGCCAACGGAGCAGGGCTTGGACGCGTCACACAGGACGGCCTTGCTGCAGTATCCGTCGGTGCCGCAAGAATAGAGGCTCTGCTGCGAGGCGGGGATGCCCGTCTTGCACTCGGCGTCGCCCTTGCAGAAGCGATTATGTACATCAGAAACATTCAAATCAAACACGGGCTTGTTGCTGCCCATGCAGTCTTCGTTGGTTTCGCAGTACTTGATGTCATAAATGCCCTTCTCGGAGTACATCTTCAACCAGGCGACGGTCTCCCTAAAGGTTTTGCTCCAGACATCAGCCGAACGGTAAGGCACGTCCCACAGCATCTTGGGCCAGTCGCCGGAGATGTGATAGACGATGGGTTTGGGAGTTCGGTCTTTGTAAGGAAGAGGTTCCCAAGTGACGCAAACGCCCTCGGTGAACCAGCCATCGTCCAGGCGGCAGTGAACCTGCTTCGTGGAGAGGCCTTCGCAGTCGGTGTCCAAACGGCATTTTGCCGGCTCGGTGGCACCTTCGGGCACGATGGGTACGTTGGTTCTGGAGTTTTCCCAGATGTCCCAGCGGTTGGCATACAGCACCTTGTCTTCATACATCAAGCCTTTGTTGACGTTGTAGCCATGGCGACTGGTCAGGAAGAAGCCGAAGCGCTCTTCATATGTGTTCATATCATAATAGATAGGAACGTATTGATCATCGGGGTCTTTCAGCTTGAACGACGTGCGGACCTTGACCACTGCGCCGGCGCAATCGTAAGGGGCCACATCGTAGACGCTGCAGGAGGTGGGGCTGACGGGTTCCAGGAAGAGCTTGTTAACGAAGTGGAAGCCGTTCTTGCCCATGTAGAAGCGGTCGGGGTCGTCTTCTTCGAATTCCTGCACGTAGTAGTCCACAGAACTGCCCGTCACAGTGGCCAGGAACATCATGTCCTTGACGGTGTTGTTCGACCAATCGACGCGGATGTATTCGCGCTCATACCAGGGTCGATCGGAGTCGTTCTCGGAGATCACGTTGCTCTGTTCGCCGGTCTGCGAGTTGTAGTCTCGCTTGACGTCGAAGTGGCTCATGATCCGGTAGGCAGCCACGGGCTGGCCCACGTAAATCTCCATGAACTCGTTGGCCTTGTCTTTTTCCCAATAATTGCGGATTTTGGCCTTCTTCCAATCCTTTTCAGAGCCGACCACGGTCAGTTCCGAAACGGGATAGGCGATCACGAAATCTTCTTGAATGTCGAAGATTACGCTGGCGCCGCCGCCAAATGCCTGCTCTCCGTTAAACGTAACGGGAGAGGGCACCGGGGCCTCGACAACGGTGTGGTCCATGAACCACACGCCCTTAAGATCGGCCTTGAGGATCTTGTTCGGATCCGTGCGGTCGATGTCCCCCACTTCACTGGCGCAGGCCGATGCCAACCACAACACGGCCATCAACCCGCCCAACAGTTTCGAAGACGTCCAATTTCTCATCAGCTCTTCCTCCATATCGCCCCGATACGGCTAAAACGTACCCGTAACAGTTGCCGAAAAAGAAGTATTGTTTCTGTAATTATTCGAGAAGTTCAACAAGGGGAAGACGAATGCTTTGTTATCATCCGTCTTGGGAGCAACCATGGTGTCTACGCCCACGCTCACGCCCAGGTACTTGTTGATCTGATAGCCCACATCAACCCCACCGCCGTGGGAGTCGCGATGGCCTCGGCCAGCCACTGCATATTCCGAAGAGAGATCATCCTTCGGCCACGACTCGTAGGTCCAAGAGTGGTTGATGCTGTAATTCATACCCACTGAAAGGGTCTGGCCCGGGACAAAAAGGTCCGGCCAAGAGTAGCCTATCGACAAGGAGTTCAAGACGCCAAAGCTGGTATTGCTGCCACCCGTGGCGATCAAGTCGTTGGTCAACTGCTCGGCGCCCTCGAAGTGAGCCAGAATGATGTGATCGCCCACTTCATCGGTGTTGATTGCAGGAGAGGTGTACCGATTGAAGTTCTTGTAGAAGCCCAGCGAGTACCCCATGTAGAAGTCCCCGAAGGACTTGCTGAGGCCCACGTTCGCCCTGCCCGAGAAATAGAGCTGGCGGTAGTGGCTCTGGGGGCTGGTCGGGAAGGTGAACGAGAGGGAACCGTTCACACCCACATCCAGCCACGGAATGGTGACGAGATTTGCATGACGCAGACTTAGCGACGTGTCGGACAGAATCCAACGACGCTCGTAAGTCATCGAGCTGTCATAGTTCTCGACCAGCGAAGCCGATACTCCGATGCCCGCGGACAACGAGAGCAGCCTCGTGATGTTCCAGTAGGGAGAGAATCGCAAGCTGACGTCGTAGGACGCCCGTCGCAGGTACTTATCTGCGATGAACGTACCAGCGCCAAGCGACTGGCCGAATGAAACGGAGGCTCCAAGGGGGAATGCACCCTCCTCAACCTTGGCCTGCTCACCCGTGACCGTCTCTTCCACTGCGGGAAGCGGGTCCTGGGGGTCCCATCGGTCTTGGGCTCGAGCTTGCCCCAGACCCAGCAAGGCCACCCATGTGGCCATCAACGCCGCGACTTTTCTCAACGTACCCTCCTGCTAAGGTGACAGCTCTCCCTTTTAGGCAGAGCTTGCCGAAGGGGAGACCTTATTCAGATGTGCAGAGGCTGTCAAGATGGGACAGAGGGCATGTCGCGAAATGTTCTGGGCATAAACCGTGCTATGACGGGGTTTTCCTCCTCTAACGCAGTGCGCCAGATTTTTGGAATCTCTCAAAAAGCCCGCCTTGAACATTGGCAGGGTCGAGCCTATGTTTTGCAGACTCGTAGCGTCGGCGGCTGTAGATGCTCCAAAACTCCTGCTCGGTGTAGTGGTTTCGCGAGATCAGCGTCTTGATGCCGTTGAGCTGAAATACCTTCTTCTCCAGCACCTCGGAGAGGTCAAGCCCGGGATCGTTGTTCGGCTTGCCGTAGATCGCACAGTCGACCAGCAGGGTGTCTTTAATTCGCTCCTGGTGCTCATCCGAGATCCACGGGTAGAGCAGAGGGGCCTTGTAGGGCACCACCCACAGCGGCCAGAAATCGAAGGTCTTCTCATACCACTTGTAAAACTCGGCAAAGTTGTAACCGGGGACAAAGACGTCAACAACCACTTCCGGTCGTCGCTTCATGCGCAGCAGCGGAGCCAGCCGGTTGGACCAGGAGACCAGATTCGTAGAGCCAAGGAATAGCGGCCCCAAGGCCCAACGCACGGCCTTCCACTCCAGGGGCGGCACGGTGCGGGAGAGCCAGTGGCACTCGGTGTCATATCGGAAGAAGTAATCCGACAGACGAAGATAGTCCTCGCCCAGATGCTGGGTACTCTTGTAGTAGATGTTGCCTCGGTCATAACGGTTCAGGAAGGGAACCGATGGCACCATCCGGCCCAGGCAGGCCACAAAGTGCGACGGGCTGTGGATCAGACCATCAATGAAGTCGAAATCCCGTGCTGCCATGCGCTCTTGCAGGAAGGCCCAGTATTCGTCGAAGTTGTGCAGGTGTACGTAACTCATGCGGACGTAGGGAAGGGCCGGCAGAATCTTGAACGTGATCTTCGTCAAGATCCCCAGTGTCCCGTAGCTTCCATGCAGCATCTCGAACAGCTCTGGATCCTGTTCCCGACTGCATGTCAGGACCTCGCCCGAGGAGGAAACCACTTCGTACTCAAGGCACGAGTCATGGAACCCGCCAAGGTGATAGGACATGGACTCTACGGAGCAGCCCGACACGGCACCTCCCAGCGTGATGCCCTTCAGTTCGGGCACGGTCTGGGGGATAAACCCCAAGGGAAGGAGTTTGTCGACCAGGTCCACAAAAGTCAGGCCTGGTTCGGCCACGGCGATGCGGCGCTCTTTGTCCACGTGCAGCAGTTCACAAAGGGGTCGGATATCGATGACCGGCTCTTGCGACCCATCGTGATGTGGATTGGGCACAAAGTGGGAGACGGACTTTTTCAGGAACTTGAACGGTTTGCCGGAGCTGGTGACCTGGCGAACCTGATTGACGACATGTTGCACTTTGCTGTCGTGGGACAGGGTACTCTCTCTCATGGTGAGTCCTCGGAATCTGGTTTTGTGGGGACCTTGATGATAACGCTATTTGGTGGCAGGAGCCGTCGCAGGAGCCGTCGCAGGAGCTGCAGCGGCCGGGGCAGCGGGGGC
>CAYTWV010000057.1:0-8092 GCA_964442235.1 uncultured Myxococcales bacterium
TACACTCCCGAGCAGATTGCCGAGTGGGAAGCGGCGGTGGATGGTGCCATGTTTGAGGTCCTGGTCGAGTGGACCAAATCACCCTACCAGGTGCTTAAGGTGCTTGGGGTCATGGGGATGCGTTATGCGGGAACGGCCAAATCCCTGGCCAGGCTTCAAGCCATGCAATCCGATCCCACGGAACTCTCGGCGCTAATGGGCGATGGGGCCACTCTGGGCTCCATTTCCGCTGCGTCGGCCAAGGCCGTGGCCTATTTGCGGGATCACCAGGATCTCTCCTTGCCCATTGCCGACGCCCGACTGGCGCAACGCCTGGTGGCCAAGCTTGGGGACCGGGCCTCTCTTCGAGATTCGTTATTGGTGGGCCCCTATGCGGGCGATGTGGTTCCCGACGCCAAAGTTCGCAAAGAATACGACGCCGCGGTTGACCACTTGAAGAACGAGCGAGTGGCCCTGGTGGGAGTCATTCGGACCACCCGAAGAACCGTGGAGACCATTTGTTTTGAACAGGTCAAGGATCATCCCGACGCGACCCAAATGGATCTGCTCAATGAGTTCCTGAAAAAGAGTGCAAATACGTGCAAGAACGCCGTAGAGAAGACCCTGGGCGAGGACGCTTTGGCGCTGGCCTCGCTGGATGACGCGTTCTATCTGCGTAGCACGGCGTTGGGGGTGGCTCGTTGGGAACATCTGCGCACCTACAGTCGCCTCAAGACCCTTCGGGCGTTTATCAAGTTCGCCGTGGATTCCGATGCTCGAGACGGCACCCTGAAGAGCAGGCTCGAGAGGGTCGCCACCTGGGACTTGCAGGACGCCACCCTAAGGCCGGTCTTGGACATGTTGACTCGTGGGGCATTGGCCAAGGCCGCCGAGGAGTGGAAGAGTTCCAACGGTAAGGCGGGACTTTCCGAGCAGGACGTCGCACTGATTCTGGGAGCCAACGATCCACCGCAGAATTTTGCCCTTGGGGCGGCTTTGGCCTCGATGTATCAGTTGGACGGCTATCGAAAGAGTGAAGGCGGATCCGATGTTCGAGTCGCCCCGTATTTGGAAGGTCTTGCGATTCTTCTTGCCCCCAAGGGAGTGCTTTTGGGGAACGAGGATGTCATGCGGCTATTTGCCAGCCGAGGGGGCGACGCCTGGTTCATTCTGCGAGAGTGGTCGCATCGCACCGAGGCCGACGTAGTGAACACCTGGCTTCTGGACGACAAAGAGCGGGCCGCCTGCAAGAAAATCATAGCCGAACTTCGCAAGGTCATCTCCGCACCCATCGACGCCGCCGTTGCGGCAGGGACCTTTTCGGCTTCCGTCGCGGCAGAAATGGGCGACCACTATCCCTTCCTGGACTACCTTTTGGATACGCTGTTTGAGTCGACGGCTATTCAGTCGGCGATGAGAGGGGAGTAGGGCTTACCGGGTTCGAACCATGCCCTGCATCCAGGCGACCATCTGATCCAGGAAGAAATCCCACGTGAATGTTCGTTCGATAAACGAACGGCCCTGGCGGCCCAACGATGCTGCCAGAACCTCGTCACGCAGCAATCGAACCACCTGTTGAGCAAACTCCGATGCGTCCTGCCCCAACAGCACTTCCCGCTCCGGAGCCGCACGAATGCCTTCGTTGGCCTCGGGGGTCGCCACGGTGGGTTTCCCGCACGCCAGGGCTTCCAGCAGTTTGTTCTGCAAGCCGGCGGCAGCTTGGACGGGAACCACGGCGACCTGAGATTGCCAAAGGTAGGGCCGCGTGTCCTGGACTTCGCCGGTCACATGGATTCGCACCCCGTCGTGGTATGCCTTAAGGCCCGACCCAGGGTTCTTGCCCACGACCCAAAGGGTCGCCTGGGGCTCTTGCTCCCAGATTCTGGGCAGAATCTGCTCCACCATGAAGGCTACGGCCTGTCGGTTGGGCGGATAGCCCATGTTGCCGGTCATAACCAGCGATTTGGGCAGGATGGTGGTCTGGGGCGAGGGATGAAAGAACTGGTCATCCACCCCATGGGCCAACAGTCGAACTCTGTCCAGAGGGCTTCCGTTGAAGGCTTCCATCTCTTCAAGATCGGTCTTGGAGATCAAAACCGAAGCATTAAAGGCCTTTGCCAACTCAACTTCATAGGATTTGACACGTCGGTGTTCCAGACCATAGACCCATTTCTCGAGCGGGTTTCGGCTGCGTTCTACCAGGCGACGGTAATTCAACGCCATACTGATCTGCAGACCAAGCAAAGCTGGGATTTGTGGATACCGCTGGGCGTATTGTGCCATGCGCAGCGTGTGGCAATACAATACATCGGGGTTAAACGAGCGTACCAGTTCGTCGATTTTGGCCGCCATCAATTCCGAGGCGTAGTAGGCCACCTGAAGTGGCTTGGAACCCGCCAATGCCAGTCCCGAGCGAAGTGCACCGTCCCAGGCCGGTTTGTAAACCAGCGCACTGCGGGTTACAAAACCATCCACTTTGTCCAGATGGGGTACGTCCTCGTCGTCCATGAACGTGGCCAGCGCCACACTGTGAGAGCGGGAGAGGCACCTTAAGTAGTGGTAGATGGTCAGACGGTCGCCTTTGTCGGGCGGCCAGGGGAAGCGGGGCGCAAGGACCAGGATTCGCATGGCTACCAGCAAATACCGTCGTAGTTTTGGGGAAGGGGCACTGCAGGGCCAAACGCCCGAACCAGATCATATACCAGCACGTTGGGGCCCAGAGTGGTCGCCCGGCGCAGGAATTCGGGGTGTTTCTGCCCTACCACCACAATTTCCGCCCCCTCCAGCATTTCGTCCAGGCTGGACGTCAAAAGCGACGCCACATGAGGGATTCGCTGCTCCAGGAACTCTCGGTTCGAACCAATCAGGCGGGCCAGATTCACATGTTCATCAAAGATCTTGATTTGATATCCTTTGCCCAGAAGCATCTCCACCAGGCTTACGGTGGCGCTTTCCCGCAGGTCATCGGTTCCCTGTTTGAAGGTCAACCCCAGGATGCCCACACGCTTTTTGCCTTCAGCCTGAATTCGGTGCAGGGCGTGCAGGATCTGCTCCTGGTTGCTGGGAAGCACCGAGTTCAATATGGGCAGGTCAATGTCTTCGACCTTGGCTCGATAGGTCAATGCTCTCAGGTCCTTGGGCAGGCACGAACCGCCAAAGGCAAAACCGGGCAGCAGATAATAGGGCGAAATGTTCAGTTTCTTATCCTGGCAGAAAATCTCCATGACCTGCCAAGAGTCGATTTCAAGCTTCTTACAAAATCGTCCAATTTCGTTAGCAAACCCGATTTTTAATGCATGAAAGGCATTGTCCGCATACTTGATCGCTTCCGCTACCCGAATGGAAGTTGCAAAGAAGGGCGCATGCAGGAAGCAGTACAGGTTGCGCAGTTGCTCCACCAGCGCCTGGCTGGTTGTGCCCACCACGGTTTTGGGTGGCTCATAGAAGTCCGCTACGGCCGAACCCTCCCGAAGGAACTCGGGGTGGAAGCAGACGTCGAATTCGACCCCGGCCCGTTTGCCCGAGTGGCTTTCCAGCAGGGGAACCAGCAGATCCTCGACGGTGCCTGGAAGCATGGTGCTGCGATAGACGATGGGGTAACCGGCGGGGGCATCCTTAAGCGCCAGCCCCAGTTCCGATGAGACCCGGGTCAGATAGCCCAGTTCCAAGTCGCCATTGGCTCGGCTGGGTGTCCCGACGCAGACAAAACAGAGTTCCGACTCAAGCAGCGCCTTTGCGGAATCCGTGGTGGCATGAAGCCGTCCGGCCTCCACTTGCGCCTTAAGCAATTCGGGGATCCGTTCTTCGATGATGGGAGAGACGCCTTGGTTGATCAGGCGCACTTTGTCAGGACTGATGTCCACCCCAATCACCTGATGGCCTTCGTTTGCCAGGCACGCTGCCGAGACACAACCGATATATCCCATCCCAAAGACAGCAATACGCATTAAGCCTCCAAAACCGGCACTACCAGCGGTTGCACCGGTTTTACAGTCGGGCCCGGTGCAAGTCAAGCAAGGCTGGGGGGTCGATTGCCCAGGCAGCATGCATGGAACCCTTTGCGCACCCGCATTCCTGTCGTTACAATGCCGCAGGACGGACAAATAGCGGGCACCCATGGAATCTATTACAGGCAGACCCTTTGTGGCGCTACTGGCCGCCACGCTCCTCTGGACGGTGCGTTGCGGAGGTGGGCAGAATGCGCCCCAGAGCGACCTCCAGCAAAACGAGAACCTCTTTGGAGAGGAGGATCTCTTGCGGTGGCCCGACTTGCGGGCCGACGGAACGGGTGGGAAAGACCTTGGCCCGGCCGACACCAGGGCAGAGACGCACCCGGTCGATGTGGTGGAGGTGCCTGAGACGTTGATTCCGCCCGATGTTTCGGACACGAATCCGCCTGTGGACATCGCTGACGTAGCAGATGTACTGCTGGACGTGATGGATGTGACGCCCGATGTGGCCCCCGACGTGGCGATTGAAGATGTTGCGGTAGACGTCCCCATCACCTATTGCAATGGCGTCGCCTGTCCGGCCGAAAAGCCGCTTTGCAAGCTAGGAAAGTGTGCGTGCGACACCGTGGTGGACTCCTGCAATGCCGGTTCGTTCTGTTTTACCTCGGGCGAATGCCTGCCATGCGACCTGGACTCCAGGTGCGGGCTCGAGTGTCAGGACTGCGGCGAGTTGGGGGCGAGTTTCTTCTGCGCCGGGGATGGGTCTGCCTGTGTGGAGTGTGATCTGGCCGCAGGGTTTGGTTGTCCCATGGGCCAGAAGTGTGTGCTTGGCGAATGTGTTTCGTGCAGTTCCCTGGGCCTGTGTGGCATGCAATGCCTGCAATGTCAGGGGGCAACCCCCGACTGTTCCAACGGCAAATGTGTCTGCAACGCCGGTTCTTGTGGTCCTGCATCGGTATGCGAGGTAGGCGCTTGTGTGGCCTGCACCCAGGCCGATGCCCTGCATTGTGGGGCGTCGTGCGCCAAGTGCAGCGGAGCCAATCCCCACTGCAAGCAGGGCCAGTGCACCTTGTGCAACAGCGATTCCTCGTGCGGGCCCACCTGCTCCCAGTGTCCGGCGGGAACTCCATTCTGCCGACCGGACGGACAAGGCTGTGTGCAGTGCCTGTTCCAAGCCGATTGCCCCGGCGGAACCTACTGCACCCCCATCGCTACATGCGGAGAGTGCCTGGATGACAGCCAGTGCTTGCCCGCAGAGTATTGTGGCGGCTACCAGTGTCTGCCCGACAAACCCACCGAGGCCTGTCCCGGCAACCTTAGTCCCGATGGGGCCACATGCCCCAACGCCAAGATCATCGGTCGCACCTCCGTGGCCAACAAAGAGAAATCGTTCAGCGGAAGCACCTCTATGACCGGCAGCAGTGACGATGTGCCTGGATGCGACGATACGGGCAACGAGGACTACTACCGCATCTATTTGGAGCCCGGAGACAAGTTGGATTTGACGTTGAGCCCATCCTCCAACTACGACGCTATCTTGAAGGTCTACCTGGGGACGGATTGCGACAACAGCGGCACGACGGACATGATCATCTGTCGCGACAGCTCTGGCACAGGCTTCGACGAGACCTACTCGTTTATGGTGGTCACCCCGGGATGGTACAGTCTGGTCGTGGATGGCGGCGGGTTCGACGATGACTATGGCTCGTACGGCCTGGACGTCAAGGTCACCTGCACGACCTCCACCTGCACGTGCCCTTAAGCAGCAAAGGCAGCCCGAAAGCTGCCTTTGCCGAATACCGATTCGCAGCCCCTGGCGCTGCGACCAAAGGGGAGAAGACTATTTCTTCTCTTCCTTCTTCTCGTCTTTCTTCTCGTCTTTCTTCTCTTCTTTCTTGGTGTCGTCCTTCTTCACTTCATCTTTCTTAGCGCAGCCCATGGCACCAAAAGCGAACAAAGCAACGACGAGCAAAGCGATCTTCTTCATAAGAAATCCTCCATAGTAGTGAAATCTGGCCGGGGTCAGCCCCGACTCACGCAGTGAGGGAATGCTTACACAGAGGATAAACGGCTGGCAAGGGAAAAACGACGCGCCTTTTCCCCATTTTTGAGAGTTCTTTGGACGAACTGACAACAGGGATAGCCCGTTTGAGTAGGGGGAAACCGGGCATGCCGGCTTCCCCGCTTCTCGCAAGACCTAAAGGCGCGCTACTTTCTACTTCTTGTTCTTGTGGCGAAGAAGCTTTCTTTGTTTTCTATACTTATGCTTTCTGATCTTCTTTCGGCGCCACTTAATTACGCTACCCATCAAGTCCTCCAAACGTCGTCAACTTAGGACAGGTTATCGGGCATTTTGCAAAGAAACCTTGCGCCCGCAAGCGCCGGAATCCTAGCCGAATCCAGATTTCAAGTAAAGCACTTTTGTTAGGGAGTTGCGAGGGAGTTGCGAGGGGCCGAAGCCCCCCGAAGCCCAGATAGTGGCCTAAAACCAATTGTCCGGCAGGTTTCGGTCCAGATCAGCGATGGGCGTGGCGCGGCGGGCGTCGCGGGGAGCCGCTCGGCTGGTATCCACCACATACGCCTGATTGGCCGTGTTTTGGATGGGAGGAGGCGTCATCGTGTTCTGCCGAATCACAGGCATAGCCCGATTGGTGGGCGTGGGCTGGGCCAGGGGGCCACCGCCAAGCAGATTCGTGGGCCGAGTGCCCTGGGTCTGGCCCTGGCCAATGGTGACGTTCACTTGGGCGCCAGCGGCATTGGCCGCCTGGCGATCGGCTTCTCGGTTCGTATCAAAGCCCGTGGCAATCAAGGTGACCTTGACTCTGTCTCCCATGGTCGGGTCAATGACACAGCCGAAGATGATTTCCGCTGCGGGATCGGCTTCGGCCTGGATGTTGTCCATGGCCTGGCTCACTTCCAGCAGATCCAGGTCTTCCCCGCCTGCGATGTTCACCAGAAGGGCCGTAGCGCCACGAATTCCGCTGCCTTCCAACAGCCTGGAGGTCATGGCCCGCTCGGCGGCCTGAAGGGCTCTGTCTTCGCCCGAGGCCTCGCCCATGCCGATAATGGCCTTGCCCTTGCCCTGCATGATGCGTTTGGCATCGGCGAAGTCCACGTTGATCAAGCCGGGGACGACAATAATGTCCGAAATGGCCCGGACCGCATCCAGAAGCACCTGGTCCGCCAGTTTCAGGCCCTTCTTAAGGGTCAGTTTTTCGCTGGACATCTCCAGCAGACGGTCGTTGGGAATCACGATCAGAGAGTCGACGCTCTTGGCCAGTTCTCGGATGCCGATGTCGGCGTTCTTTTGCCGTGGGGTCCCTTCAAACCGGAAGGGTTTCGTCACGACACCCACCGTCAACGCACCCATATCTCTGGCTATCTTCGCAACCACCGGAGCCGATCCCGTGCCCGTGCCGCCGCCCATGCCGGCCGTCACGAAGACCATGTTGGCTCCCTGGAGCATTTCCGCAATTCGATTCTGGTCTTCCAGTGCAGAGTCCCGACCCACTTCCGGGCAACCACCGGCGCCCAGGCCGTTGGTAAGTCTCTTGCCAATGGGGATCCTGGAGTCAACCTGCGTCAGTTCCAAAGCCTGCACGTCGGTGTTCGCCACCACAAAACGCACGCCCTGAACCCCGGCCGCAATCATGTTTTGCACGGCATTACTGCCGCCGCCACCGCAGCCGAAAACTACGATGTTCGCCGCATTAAAAAGTTGATCCTGATCCATCTGAATAGTTACCATAGTGTTCCTCCTTGCCTTGCCTTTCTAAGTTTTGTTCCTTTAGCACACCGTATATTACTCAAAATTGCTCTTAAACCAGTCCCAGAGGCCCCGCTTGGATTCCTTGGCGGGCAGCCTGGGGTCGTAGCTCAGGGACAACTCTCCACGGGAAGCCATGGAGACGATGCCGACGGCCACTGCATATTGGGGGTCTTGGAAGACGTTGGTCATGCCGCCCCAATTGGCCTGACCATCGATGGAGAGCTGCATGTCGGCTACCCGCACATTCAGTCCCAGCAGTTCCCGGGCGAAGTCGGCGATTCCGGGCAGTTGGGCCACCCCACCGGCCAGAACCACGCCGGAGGTCCGGCTCAGTTCTTCCAAACCCGCACCCTTCACGGCTTCGGCTACCTTCGTACAGCTCTCCGTCACATGA
>CAYTWV010000057.1:8102-13842 GCA_964442235.1 uncultured Myxococcales bacterium
GGTGAAGGTCGCCGGGGCTCGGGCGCCCACGCCGGGGACTTCGAACATTTCCGAGGGGTCCACGCCGTTGGCATAGGCGTACCCGTGCCGCATCTTCAACTGTTCGGCTTCCGCCTTGGTGGCCAACAGCCCCACGGCCACGTCGCTGGTCATCAGCGAGCCGCCCAACGGGATGGAGCCCACGTACCGCACGGCGCGGTCGTGCCAGATGATGATGTCGGTCGTACCCGCACCGATGTCGACCAGGATGGCTCCCATCTCTTTCTCGGGGTCGGTAAGCAGTGCTTCCGAAGCGGCCAGGCCCGAAAACGCCAGCCCCTGTACTTTCAATTCGGCCCGATGGCCACACGTAAACGTGTTATCCATGACCGAACGAGCCACGGTAACCAGGTGCACGTCCACGTGCAGACGCACTCCGGCATGGCCCACGGGCGTCTGGACCGGCGGCGCGTTGTCAATAGTGTAATAGGTCGGCAGCACATGCAGGATGTCGCGGCCAGGGGGCAACTTGACGGTACGGGCCTGGCGAAGCACGCGGGCCTCGTCCTCGGAACGAACCTCGTTGTTCTTTACGGCGACCACACCCGAGGAAACCATGCCTTCAACGTGGTTCCCCGAGATGGAGCAGAAGACCTCGTGGATCTTTCTGTCGCCCATCAACTGCAGTTCATAAAGCACCTTCTTAAGGTCGTCAGAGGTGCCGCCAATGTTGACAACCTGCCCACGGCGCAAACCGGTGGAGCGAACGCTGGCAAATCCCATGATATCAAGACCTTCCATGTCGTTGCGCTCTGCCACGACCGCACGGATGTTCTCTGTGCCAAGGTCAATTCCGACTACCGTTCCAGTTCGCTTCTTTGCCATGCTCAGCCCCCGTTCCTTATTGTCGTCCGTTACCGTTCCGCTTTCGCCAGCACTGGGCGCTTGCCGCTCGACACCCTCCTGGACATGTCCAGGGTGAGGGGGCCGTCCACCAACCCGGTGCCGGTCACTACGACCTGCTCGGGGCGGCGTTCGTTATCCATATACACCGTGTCAAAACCAGTATTGTGCTCTTTCAAATACGCTACAATCGATCCCAACCAAAGCATTTTTTCGCCATGGCGACCAAAACCCATGACCACCCGCTGTCCACCTTCGCCCACAAGCGAATATCCAAGGGCTTCGTCGAACTGGACTTCCTTCAGGGCCACAAACTCGCTCAGGCCCCGGGTAGAGTAGGAGCGCGCCAGGGAAAGGGATTCGCTGACTCGGTCCTTGGCCATCGAGGCCAACTGCTGCGCCATCAACTCGTAGTAGCGTAGCCCGGACAACACCACGAACTCCTTACGATACTCGGCGGGGTCCATGACCTTGAACACCACCCCGTCGTTGTCCACCAGGCAGGTGTACTGGTCTGCCAAAATGGCTTCGGCCTGCCGCTCTTCCACATGAATCAGCAGTGTGCTGGGGCCATCGGTGGAAACATCCACTCTGCGAACCCAGCCCAACTCGGCCAGAATGCGATTTTCAAGTTCCAATTCATCCACATCGATGATGCTCGCACCCTGCTTCAAGCCGGCAGCGGCTACGACTTCTTCGGCCGCCAGTCGCCCTGTGCCTTCCACTTGCACCTCGGTCAATGCGAACCATCGGGATTTCACGATCTCAATATAGCCGTAATAGATCCCCATCCCAAAAACGGCGCCTACGGCACCCAAAACAGGCACCAACCACCACCGGGACAGCAGCCCCCGGCTACGCCTGCGAGGTGAAGCGCCAGCGGCCACCGGCGTGTTTCGAGGCTTACGCCCATCCGGATTTGGAATCCGGGGGGAAATCACGCTGGGGGCATAGCCCTCTCGTCGTTTGCGGCTGAAGAATCTGCTCAGCATTTCAGACCCTCCATGATCGCCACGATTCGGTCGCATCGGGAATACCCGATGCCAGCGAGGCCCGCTCCATGGCCCTGAGTTTGTTGGGGTCGCCTCGCAGGCTTTGCACTGCGGCGACGAACTCTTCGGCCTTGAACGATTCCTGGATGAACACTTTGGCAGCGCCGCGCCGCTCATAGAAGCGGGCGTTGACCTCTTGATGGCCGTCGGTGGCGTGCGGGAAGGGAATCAGAATCGAGGGCAATCCCACTACGGCCAGTTCCGCCAGCGATGTGGCGCCGGCTCGACCCACAACCAGACTTGCCGCACGAAGTTCCGCATCCATATCGTCGATGTATCCACGAACCGTGACGCCCGCCAGGCCCTCATAAGCCTGACCCACTTCGCCTTCCCGGTTCTTGCCGCACTGGTGCACAATCTCCATGGCCCCGGACGAGGACCGAGCGCACTGGGCCAGCAGCGGTGCGACATGTTTGTTCAAGAACTGCGCCCCTTGCGAACCGCCCAGAACCAGAACCCGAAAGACATCGCGTGGGGCAGACTGACGCTCTTGGCGCACTTTCAGGAATACCTCTCGGACCGGATTCCCCGTGACGACCACTTTGGAAGCAGGGAAGTAGCCGCTGCTCATGGCGAAGGAGGTGCAGACCACCTTGGCCATCTTGGCCAGGCCTCGGTTTGTGGAACCGGGGATCGTGTTCTGCTCCAGCAGAATGGCCGGTATCCCAAGGAAAGCCGCAGCGGTGACGGCCGGCGCCGAGGCGTAGCCACCAGAACCAACCACAACCTGAGCCTTGGCCCGTCGAAGGTGCCAGGCCGCCAACGGAACTGCTGCCGCCAAACCGGCTACACCCTTGACCTGACGATGAAGCGCAAGCCCACGTACGCGGCCTACCGGAAGCTGAATCAACGAATATCCACGCTGGGTGACCAGAGACGACTCCAGGCCGTCTGCCCCCAGGAAGAGCATGGATTCACACAAACCGCTCTTCTGCAGCGCCTCTGCCAGCGCCAACAGCGGCAACACATGACCTCCAGTTCCACCACCAGCAAGGACGGCTCTCATGACTTGGCCCTCACATAAACGGTGTCGCCCCTCTCGCCGCTGATCTCTTTGATCTCGACCGGCTCGCCGGGCACTCGGCTCAGGTTCAAAAGCAAGCCAATGGCTGCACTCATGGCGACCAGGCTGGACCCGCCCAGGGACAAAAACGGAAGCGTCAAACCCTTGGTTGGGAAGACACCCGTGGAAACGCAGATGTGTACACCAGCCTGGATGACAATCATCAACGTCAGGCTGATGCCAAGATAACGTCGAAAACGATTGGTGTGCCGGCGGGCGATGCTGAAGCCTGCATAAAGGATATAAGCGAAGGCCGCAATCACCAGCACAGAACCCGCAAATCCCAGCTCTTCCGAGAGGGTCGCATAGATGAAATCGGTCTCGGCCTCGGGCACAAAACCGGCCACGTTCTGCGGCCCTTGACCCAGGCCCCGACCGAACCACTGACCGGAACCGACGCTGGTTACGGCCTGATGCAACTGGAAACCCTCGGAGTCGCGATACGCTTCCGGATTCAGCCAGGCCATCACTCGGCGAAGGCGTTCCTCTTTGAACACGATGGCCAGGGTCGACAGCAGAGCCGCAACGACGCCAACGGCCCCGATGGAGCGCAACCGGGCACCACCGATGAACAGCAGTGAGAACAACACAAAACCCAGAACCAGACTGCTTCCCAAGTCAGGCTGCATGCCGAACAGGAAGAACAACAGCATGGCGACTACCAGGTTGGGAAGCAGGCCGTCCTTGAACGAGTAGAGACGGTCGTCTTTGGTGCCGATGTTGTAAGCCAACCAGACGCAGAACGTCACTTTCGCAAATTCGCCGGGCTGGAAGGTGAACCCGCCGATGGTCAGCCAGCGCATGCTGCCGCCACGAGCGATACCCACCACCAGAACCACGACCATGAGGCCAATCCCGACTACCGCAAACAGTTTCCCACAGTGGCGCTCCAGCAACTCCAGCGGGACAAACGTTGCGGCCATCAAAGTCAGCAGGGACATCACCAGGTGCCTCATGTGAAGCATCATGTAATACGTACTGGGGTTGTAGTTGCCGTTCGCATCGGGCAGAAGGGCTCGATACGCCGTGGCGCTGTAAACCAGAACCAGACCTCCGCCCAGCAGCATCAACGCAGTCAGCAACAGGCCGTGCGAAAATCCCGGGGGCTGATAGAGTCTGGATTCGCTCATGGCCTACCTCACCTTGATGGAAGCCAGAGCCAACAGGCCCAGCAAGATAGAGACAATCCAGAAACGAACGATGATTTTTGGCTCGGAAAGCCCCTGCAATTCATAGTGGTGATGCAGCGGCGCCATTCGAAACACCCGCTTGCCCGTCAACTTGAAGCTGACCGTCTGCGTGATGACCGAAAGGGCCTCTACAAAAAAGATGCCGTGGATGATGATGCTCAGGAATTCGTTCTTGGTGAATACCGCGAAACAGCCCAGCACTCCTCCGATGGACAAGGCCCCCACGTCGCCCATAAAGATGGAGGCCGGGAAGGTGTTGTACCAAAGGAACCCGATTCCGGCGCCGATGAGCGAGGCCGCAATGATGCCCAACTCACCCACGTTGTCGATGCGGGGGATCAGCAGGTACTTCTGAATGTTGAACTTCCAGAGCACAGCGCCCGACAGATACGCAAACAGCAGGAATACCGCCGCACCGGTGATGCTGGGCATAATCGCCAGACCATCCAACCCGTCGGTCAGATTCACGGCGTTGCTGGTGCCCACAATGACGATGCTGGCGAAAATGGCATAGACCCACTTCGGGACTTCGAAATAATAGTTGTCAATACGCATGAACGGCAGATAGATTCGATTGTTAAAGTTCGCATCATCCGCCAAAACATAGAAGAAAACAAACATCAGGGTCAGAGCAATCAGGAACTGCCAGAAGAGCTTGGTCTTGCCACGAACGCCCTTCTTGCGGGTGATCTTGAAGTAGTCGTCCATGAACCCCAAGACGGCGTAACCCAACATCACGATCAGCGTCAGCCATACATACGGGCTGCTCAAGTCGCCCCAGAGCATTACGGAGACCATTACCGTGACGATCATCAGCGTGCCGCCCATGGTGGGCGTGCCACTCTTGGACAGATGGCGTTCGGGCCCATCTGTGCGCACTACCTGGCCGATCTGCTTGATCTGAAGCATTCGGATGAACCAGGGGTATAGCAACCACGTGGCAATGAGGCTGGTAAAGATACTGGCAATAATGCGGAATGGCAAATACCGAAGGACATTAAGGGGCCCGTAGTAGTCGCGCAGTGTTTCTTGCAGCCAGTATAGCATCAGGCTTCCTCACTACGAAGAGAGTGGAGGATCGTCTCAACCCGGGCGGAACGGGAGCCCTTGAGCAGTACGGTGTCGCCCAGGGATACGGTGCGTTTCAGCCAGGCAGCGGCGTCGGCAAGCTGATCAATGTGCAGTCCCGCATGGGCCGGCACGCCGCTCAAATAGGGCTGTGAGCCTTTTCCGACGGCTACCAGGAACAGCCCCAACTGGCTGGCAAGGTGGCCCACTCGGGCGTGGAGCACGTCACTCTCATCACCCAACTCGAACATCGCCCCAAGCACGGCCAATCGTTTGCCCGTGGAAGGCCGCACCGCCAGACAGCGCAGAGCCGCTTCCATGGAACCGGGGTTTGCGTTGTATGCGTCCAGAAGCCAGGTGGCCCCCGCAAAGGACAACAGCTCCATTCGCATGGGTTCGGCCCGGAAGGCCTGCAGGTGGGAAATGGCCTGTTCACACGTCACACCAGCGTGAGTACTGGCCAACACCGCTGCCGCAGCATTGCG
>CAYTWV010000058.1:0-1017 GCA_964442235.1 uncultured Myxococcales bacterium
ACGGTGCACTTGCCCTCGGAGCAGGCAAACGGAGCGATACAGGTGTCGTTCCCGAAGCAGGCACACGTCTCGGTTCCCTCGGGACACGGCAGGCCCGGCGTGCACAGCCCCTGGTCGCACGTGAGGCCGGAGGAGCACGTCTGGTTGGCGAAACAGCCGCAACCTTCACTGCCCGTCTCGCAGTCAAGGGGGGTGCAGAGGCCACCGTTGCACTCCAGATCCTCGCCAAGACAGCTTTGGTCGGCCAGGCAGGCACAGCCCGAAGTCCCGGCTGTGCATACCTTGCCATCGTCGCCGGAGCACCCGGCCAACCCGGCGGAAAGGCCCATGACCCACATGATTGCCAACCACTTCTGTCTGATCATCGCAGCCTCCCTGGCGCCGAGCGCCGATACTTCATTGGATTCCGGCGGGTACTTATATCTGAACTATTAGTTCTTACGCTTGAAGAACCCCTTGAACTTCTGCCATGCACTCTTCCCCTTGAACGATACTTTCTCTACATTTGGGGCTTCGTTTGACATGACACGAATCCAGTCAGCGTTCACGGGAACGTTGCTTGTGCCAACCACGACGCCTTCATGCTTGGACGGGCCGACGTAGGTTCCCCGTTTGACCATCTTGTCCCTGGTGCGCATGGTGTCCAGCTTCCCGCCGACGACGGTGCCCATGATGGAGAACGACATCAGGTCCTTGTGTCCACCCTGCTCGTAGGCCACCTTCTGGTAGATGGGCGACTCTCGAATTTCCTCAAGGGAGGTTCGCCACTCGTGAAGGGTGATGGCATTGGAGGAGAGGTGGAAAGCATCGGGCGCCACGTTGTCTTTCTTGCCAATGTTGTAGGCGGTCTTGGCCAGCTTCCAAGCCAGCTTTTTGCTGATCTTCTGGCCGGGTTGCAGTCCGAACGCCGTGGCGAAGCCAATAGACGGGCGGATTTTGCCACTTACCAGTTCCTTGACGGTGCCTTTCAGCGCCGATTTCTGTCGGTAGTACTGGGTCTGGAAGGGGGTGTTGTTG
>CAYTWV010000058.1:1027-13820 GCA_964442235.1 uncultured Myxococcales bacterium
AAGATATTGTTGCGCACGGTGTTGTTGCGGCCATCGGGGTCGGTGAGGGTGACGGGGTTGTTGCCGGCGAATAGATAGGTACCGGTGGTTTCGGCGGCATCCATCTCGGAGAGTTTGGGCAGGACCAGGAACGTGGGGTCGGGGGCGGTCCAACGGCCGGTCCAGGGGTCGAGGTAGCGGGCGCCAAAGTAGGTCAGGCCCGTGGAGTCGTCCTGTTCTTTGCCGGTGAAGCCGTGGGGGTCCTGGTCGCCGTCCGAGAATCGCTGGGAACCAAAGGGGTAGTACTCGGTCCGGGAAGCCACGGCACCTTCTTCGTCGGTCTCGGCGGTCACATCGCCGCGATGGTTCGTGTGAAGCCACGTGGTGCGAGGCTCCAGGCCGAACAGCATGCGGTTGGCACTGGCGTGCAACATGACTTCCGGGGAACTGAGGGAAACCGTTCCGGCGAAGGCCATGGCGCCGGTAGCGGCAGCATGGGCCAGCCAGGCGTCGCCTGCGCTGATCACGTCGTCCGGGGCGGGTGTCAGGGCCGTGTAAGGCCCAGTGGCCGGGGCCACGTCGGAGAGAGCGGTGGAAGCGTACGCCGGTTCTTCAATGCGAACGAATCGGTCGGAACCCAAGACCAGGTAGGTGATGGCCGTTCCATCCCGGATTTCGAAGTCCTCCGCCAGGTAGAGAGAGCGATGTCCGCCCTCCACTTTCAGCAGGCGGTCGTTGGCCTCGCCATAGCCGAATGTAGCCAGCGTGTCGGAACCTTCGCTGGCCTTGACCATACGGCCAAAGGCATCCCACTGGTACTTCACCGGACCGCGATCCGTGAGTTGGCCCACGGCGTCATACTTGTAGGCCAGCTCTCCGGCCAGAGTCACGGCGTGGGGCCCGGCGTTGGTACCGTAGGTCAGGTTCCCGACATGGGCCGGGCTGGTGGCGCCCTTGTCGGAGGTAGCGGAAAGGACGCGGTCGGCCGCATCGAAGGTGTAGGTGAGTGTTTCGGCATAGGCCGGCCGGGCCGGGTCCAGCTCGGCTTTCACCAGGCGATACATACTGTCGTAGGTGTAGCGACCCGAGCCCTGCGGCGCTGCCTCTTCGTCTCGGTCGTCCGCTATCTCGGTTACGTTTCCGACAGAGTCCAAGGCCAGCGTATAGGCCACCACCGCTGCCCCGCCGGGTCCCGTGGCGAGCGCTGCCGTAAGCCGCTTGCGTTCGTCGTAGGTGCGGGTGGTTTCCACGCCGTTGGAGCCCAACAAAGTGCCGATGAGGCCATCGGGCTCGTAGGTGATCTGGTCGATGTAGCCCGGGACTTCAATGGCACGGCCCGAGCCGTCCAGTACGGTGTCTATCTTCAGGCCACTTGGGTGAACCAGGCTTGTGATGCGCCCGGCGTTATCGTACACGGTGGAGGAGTCGAATTGGCCCCCGTCGGCCAGCATCCGCCGGAAGGTCCGTTGCCCTCTGACGTCGTAGCCGAACCACTCTCCAGCCGCGTGGCCGGCCGTTGCGTAGGAAACCTCAGCGGTCCGTGCGACCACGTTGGTGCATTTGTCTGCGGGGCAGTTCGCTACCCTGTCGTAGGTCCAGGTGATCAAGGTCCCCGCCTTATCGGAGTCGTCCCACCGAGCCACGACCCGGTTCAGCCCGTCGAACTCGGTCAACACGACCTTGCCGGCGGAGTCCTCGGTCCGGATCAGGTTTCCGGCCTCATCGAAGCCATACGACAACGTCCCGGCGTCGGGGTGATCGACCTTCACGACCCTGCCCAGCATGTCGGTTTCCTGAGACTGTGTTAGCCCAAGAGGATCCACGACGGCAGCCAATCGACCCAGTTCATCATATCGAATGGTGTGTACCAGAGGGGTGCCATTCGGTTTGTCCAGGTTCTCAACTCGAATGATCTGGTCCTGCCCGTTGCGCACAACCCGGGTCGGGGTGTTGGCATTGGGGCTTCCAGGGCGGGTGTCCTCCAAGTCGTATTCGAGGCGGTCCAAGGGTCTTAGCACGGTGCGCAGGACGGCTTCGTCGGTTTCGTCCCCGGCGGGCGGAGAGATCAACTCCACCTGGCGGCCCGGAGCGTCGTAGCGATACTGTTGCTGGAGCACGTCCGCCGGCGGAACCAGGGCGCACGAGCCAGTGGTCTCTTCGTAGGGGTAGTACGAGTTCCGGGTGGAGCCGTGCATGTTGAAGGTGGTGAATCCCATGACTCGCCATTTGTTTGCGGCAACCCGGGTGCGGGTCTGTACGGCCCGCCCGCGGCCGTCGAGGCAACGGACTTCTTCAAGATCCAAGTCGCTTCCGGACTTGGAGCGTGTGTGCGTGATCACGGCGCTGACCGGGGTGCCCAGGTTGTACTCGTATTCTTCCGTGGGCTTGTCGAGGCTGTCGCCCGGCCGGATGATGGAGGTGATTCGGCCGAACTCATCGTAGGTGTAGTACGTGGATTGGGCCGGGTCTACGACCACACCGTCCACGACCTTCATCCATGCCGTGGACTCCACCGGTTTGCTCCAAAGCAGGTCGTACTTGACCTCCTGGCGCAGCGCATAGGGTCCTTGACCATCTTCGTTCAGGACTTCTACGGCCACGACATCCAGACCCTCGTCGTCCATGGTGTAGACCCGACGATGCGTCGTGCTGGCCGAGGTTCCAAGAGGGTCCAGCGTCTCTACCACGTTGCCATGGGCGTCCAACTTGTTGCGAACCAGGACCTGCTGAGCATTAGAGGTGCTTTCGCGGCCCACAACCCTGGTCGGAACGCCGTGGGTGGCCTCGCCCTGAGGCAGTCCTTCGAAGTTTGGACCGTCGTACATCGTCTTGGTTTCGGTGTATACATTGGTCGCCGGCTCACCCGCTTCGGTAGCCACGCCGAACGTTCGAACCAGCACCGGTTTTCCAAGAATCCATCGGTTGCTGTTGCCCGCAGGCACAACGTACGTGGTTCGTGTATAGGCCTCGTCGCCCAGGCACTTCGGACCGCACGGGGTCCCGGTGTATCCGGTCCCGACGCATGCAGGACACGCCCCGCCTCCCATGGCCGTTACACCCAGTTTGGACTCCAGGACCACATTGCCGTAGCCGTCGTACTCCCACTCTGTGGTCGTCGTGGCCCACTCGCCGGAATCGGCAAGTCTCTCGCGGGATTCAACAATCTCTTTCACCTGGCAAACATTTCTCACAGGGAAAAGCAGGCCATCCTGTGTCACGTCAGCCACGTCGCAGTCGGCATACTCCTTGATTGTCATCTGAATCGACTGCCCATCGCTGCGCTGCTCTTCACTCAGCAACAAGCCGGCGCTGTAGGGGTCGGTCACACCCACGTTGTACTCTTCCAACGTGTATCCCGACTCTTGAAGTGCGTCGCCGGCCAGTTCTCCTTCAACCAGGGAGTAGCCTCGGAAGCGCTTCTCAACGCCGTCGTAGAACCCATCGTGATACATGAACTCTGTGATCGAATGTACGCCACTCAGTTCATCCCACTCATCGGTCGTCTTTACAACCGTCATGGGGAAGGGCAACGGATGCGTCCACGGAGCCGAGACCTGATCTCGGGCTCGTTCCTGAACCGACGGCACATAGGTTACGTCCGTGACTCGACCCAAGCCGTTGGTGATGCGGGTCAGCAGGTTCGGTCGCACCGGGAACAACTCCAGGTACGATACCTCGCCGCCGGCCTGAACCCAGACCACATCCGACGAGCCGTTCCCGTTCATGTCGGCGTGCAGCACCGTGGTCGACAGCAGTCTCTCCGGCATGGAACCGGTGATGTCCGCACTGGTCACTTTCACTTCGGGGTCAAAGGACGCCCCGTTCCTGTTAATCCAGTATCGAAGCTCATTGCCTGCCACCAGGCACAGGTCGGCAAGACCGTCCCCGTTCAGGTCCTCGACTTCCGTCTGCAAGGCCTCCTGGTCCGTGAACGTGAAACCCTCAATCACTTGCCATTCGCTCCAATGTCCCCAACCCAGGTTCAGCCGGTATCGCAGGGCGTCCTTGGTCACGACCACCACGTCCAGCAGGCCGTCCCCGTTCATGTCGTTCAGTTCCAAAGCCGGCGTCTCGAACCCGATACCAATCGGGGTAGCGTTTTCGTCGGCCACGAATCCGTTGGTTCCCGTATTACGAAACACCATGGTGCTGTTGGCCGCAGCGTCCCCTTGACTGAAGATCAGGTCGATCTTCTTGTCGCCGTCATAGTCCATGAACTTCACAGACGCCAAGGTGCCCTCGGCGCCCAGGTCCGGAAGGCCTCCATCGCCCTGCCAGGCCGACTTGGCCTCGGTCCAGTCGCCCGCGCCTCGGTTGACCAGCAACTGGCCGGTCTGGGCATTCAACAGGTCCGTGAATCCGTCGCCATCCAGATCCAGCTCATGCACAAAAGGAGACCCTTTGGCATGCGAACTCTGCGTTCCTACGGCGCTCTCAAGCGCTGCACTAAACGTGTGCGTGCCATTCGCTGCCAGGTGGTTCATGAAGAATCGGTGCGGTTTGCCTGCCTCGGTGGTATCCAGGACGTCAGGCAAAGAGTCGCCGTTTATGTCCATCAACGTCGTCTTGCCCTGAGCAATATCCACACCCAACGAGCCCATGCTGATCACGTAAGGCTTCTCGCAGCCATCCATGCACTGCACACCCAGAGCGCGGGAATACTCAAACCCGAACTGGATGGGCGACACGCCTCCATCGGCCCCAAGCTGCTGCACGCCGACCAAGCGGGTGAAGCCGCCCGATGCCGTGTAGTCCTCGTATGCCAACTCATACTGGCGAAGGAGTGTCTGGTGGGCACGCACGTTGACTCGCATCAAACGCTTCGTCAGCAGCTCCTCGAACCCGGCCCGACAATCCGACATGTTGTCGTTGCGGTCCTCGTACTCGAAACTGACTTCGTACTGCGGTTCATCACCAACGAATACCCAACCGATATGATTCATTAGTGTTACATTACCATAGAGGTCATAGGAATAGCGCACGGAATGGCCGTACCGATCCGTGGTCTCCACCAGGTGAAATCGGAACGTACCGGCCGTGCCGCTGACTCGGGTGTCCGCAACCAGCGTGCCCTCATGGTCCGCACCGTAGTAGGAAATGCGACCGTCAGGGTACTCGGCAGTCCAGTAGCCTTCGGCCCCGGTTCCGGCCTCGAACCAGGAGTAGCGCACGAACCCGCTTTCGAATCTAGAGCGGTAGATGCGGGGCGAAGTGCCACCCACGTAAACAAGCTCGGCACCGCCATCCACGGAGAACTCGTCGCTCACACCGTATCGCGGCAGTCCCCGCACCGTCAGCCGCTCGATATTGGGCATCGACAGCGTCCAGCCCATGCCGACCACCGAGTTACCGGAGCCCGAGCTGTAGTCCAGCGAAACGCTCGGCGTCATCCCGGCATACCCCTCGGGAACCTGGATGGCCACGTCATAGCTCATCTGAGCCATGTTGAGATTCATTTCGATATTCTCGCCGATGCCTTCCAGCGATCCGGGGCCGTCGGGCAAGCTCAACCGCTCTTCCGATACCCCCGTCGCTGCCTGCGCAACGCCCACCGACAGAAGGCAAAGAGCAATGGTCGTTCCAATCCGAATTCCGCAATCCAATATCCGCATTCTCATGCCCTTCCTCCTACTTGAACCCGAGTTCTGGGGCGGCCACGGCCTTGCCCGTCCGGTCATAACACTCCACCTTGGTGGGCGTGATACCCGAGGTATCCACGGCGGCCCCCAGGCTGTCCACGACCACCCCCACGGAGCCCAACGCCGCATCGGCCTTGGCCGTAAACGACACGGCCAGCCGGTCGCCGTCTCGAGCCGTCACGCCCAGAACGTCCGCTGCGAAATTCACGTCGGCTGATGCCAACACCAGCAGTACGTCGCACGCCCGCACGTCGGCGTTGCCCACCGTGAGGCCGCTGCCCGTCTTTGCCTTGCAGGTCTCGGCCACGCACTCCAGTCCGTCGCCGCAGCTTCCGGCGTCGCAGGGGCAATCCAGGGTGCCTGCCGTGCATACCGGCGGAGGCATCTGGCAGGTGCCCTCGGTGCACTCCAGTTGGGTTCCTTCATTGAGTCCGCATATTGGCAGTCCCTCGCCGCACGGGTCGCCCAGCCCGCCCACGTCGGTGCCTTCGGGAACGCACAGTCCCTCGGTGCAAACCAACACGGCTCCCGCTGTGCCCGCCTCGCAGGAGTCGTCAGCGTGGCAGACGCACCCTTCGGTGCCCTCGGGGCAGACATCGCCCTTCACGCAGAAGTTCTCTTTGCACTGCAAGCCGTCGTCGCAGGTGCCGTCGCCGCTGCACGCACAATTCTCCGACCCCGCAGGGCACTCGTTCTTCTTCGTGTCGCTTCCGCATGCCGTGGTGGCCACAACCGCCATCAACCCCAGCAGCGCCACCCGATGCATTGACTTACCCATGCTCGCTCCCTCCTTCACGACAGGGAAAACCTTCCGACTCTCCGTGGACGTGTGCAGAATGGCCGAGCACTCTTTTCCCAACAATCGACAAATCGCTACAAGGGTCGGTTTCGGTTGGGGTGGCTGGGTGGGTGTTTGCGGTGGGGGCAGCGGATGTCTAGCCGCCGCGGCGGAAGAGTTTCTTCACGGATCCCTTGAACTTCTGCCACTTGGTTTTTGGAAGGCTCTTGGCCAGCGGCGCATTGAGGTTCTCGCCGCCCATAGATTCATAGCCCTTCCGCATGTCTGTGAAATCCTGCTTGATGGTTGCCTGCCTGGTCTCGGTCAGCTTCACCACCTCGGTCTTGCCGAACATACCCTCACGGGTGCCCTCCTGCGACTGGATGGACATGGTAGCCCCATGCTGCGCCGAGTAGAAGCCGAAGTCCTTGAAACTGCCGCCCAGAGCGGAGTCATGGGCCATGACCTGCATTCGGGTGGAGCTTCGGATGTCCAGCATTCCTCGAGCCCACTCGTTGGAGTCCGGCAGTGTCTTGGACTTCACGAAGGCCTGTGCATGGGAGCCCTCCTTGGATTCCATCTGCTTGGCGGTTTTGACCATTTCCCAGGCCTTCTGCTTGCTGATGCCGTTCTTCGGATAGACGCTGAACAGGGTGGCGAAGGCGATGCTGGGGCGGATGGTACCGGCCTGAAGCGCCCGCACGGTCTTCTTCATGTTGCCGACGTATCCCACCGAGGGGTTGAAGCCACGGCAGCCGTCCGGATCGACGTTGGAGGCGGGGCTGTTGCCCACGTAGGCATAGCTGCCCGTGGCCTCGGCGGCGTCGCCCACATCGAAGGTTGTCATGGTCAGGAAGCTGGGGTCGGGAGCGGTCCAGCGGCCGGTCCAGGGGTCGAGGTAGCGGGAACCGAAGTAGGCCAACCCCGTGGAATCGTCGGTCTCTTTGCCAGCGAATCCGTGGCGATCGGTCTCTCCGGCGGAATAGCGCTCTTTGCCGTAGGGATACGATTCGTTGCGGGCGACCACCTTGCCGGCCGAGTCGGTTTCGGCCACCACGCTGCCAAGGGCGTCTTCGTGCAACCAGACGACTCTCGGCTCAAGGCCGAAGAGCATTCGCTGGGCGCTGGCGTGGAGCAGCACGGTGGGCTCGTCGGGGGACTGGGAATCGGCCAGGGTAAGCGAGCCGCCCTGAACGGCTGCGGCCAGCCAGGCGTCGCCCGAGGTAATGATGCCGTCCGGAGAGCTTGCCAACGCCGTGTCGGAGCCGGAAGCCGGGGCAATGTCGGAGAGAATCTGGGGTGCAAACGAGGCGTCGTCGATGCGGGCGTATCGGTGCTCTCCAAGGGAAACGTACGTCGAGGCGGTGCCATCCACCACCTCAAACTCCTCGGCGAGGTAGTGTGTGCGATGGCCGTCCTCTTCTTTCAGCAGGCGGTCGCTGTCCTCGCCATACTCGAACCTGGCCAGCTTCTTCCCACCCTCGGTGGCCTCGGTCAGTCGGCCGAAGGCATCCCAGGTGTAGGAGGTGTCGCCTCTCTTTCCCAGAAGACCCGAAGGACCGTAAGTCATTAGCAGGTCGCCGGCCTTGGTCACCGCATGCGGGCCCGCCGAGGCGCCGTAGGTGAGAGTCCCGACATGGGCCGGGCTGGTTCCGCCCAGGTCCGAGGTCATGGCGAGTGTCCGGTCGCCGGCGTCGTAGCTCATGGTCAGCGTTTCGGCCAACCCGGGCCGTCCCTTGTCGAGTTCGGCCTTCACCAGGCGGTACAAGCTGTCGTACGAGTAGACGGCTCCGCCCAAAGGAGCGTCGTCATCGGCACGGTCATCGGTGACTTCAAGCACGTTGCCAGCCTGGTCCCGCTCCAATGTGTATGCAAGGACGAGCTGGTCATCGGGGGCGGTCGCCAGAATGCCGGTGAGCTGCTTGCGCCGGTCGTGGGCGTACTCGGTCACGACCCCGTTGGCCGCTTCCACGGTCAGAGGCAGGCCATCCTCTTCGTAGGCGATGTTGTCGAGGAAGCCGGGCAGGGCCTTGACCATGCCCGAGGCATCCAGCGTCGAAGCCAGGGTTTGGCCATCAGGGTAGGTCTGGCCCACGATTCGCCCCGCGTTGTCGTAAATCGTTGCGAAATCAAAGGTCCGCTCTCCGACAACCACCCGGCGAACTACCTCCAAGCCTCGGGTGGAGTAGCCAAGGCGTTCGCCTCCCGTGGCCCCGGCCAGGGGATAGTCGACTCCGGCCTTCTTGCCGGCGAGGTTGCTGCAGACGCTCTCGGGGCAGTCGGAAATGCGGTCGTAGAACCACTTCTGGAGAGTCCCCGCCTTGTCGGCCTCGTCCCAGCGGGCCAGCGTTCGGTTGGCACCATCGTACTCGGTTCGAACCACGGTGCCCCGGGCGTCCTGCGTGCGGACCAGGTTGCCTGCCTTGTCGAATTCGTAGGTCACCTTCCCGGCGTCGGGGTGAACCACCTCGACCACGCGGCCAAGGAGGTCGAACTTCTGGGTGATCCGGGCGCCGATCGGGTCCACCACGGCAGCGATTCGCCCCAGCTCGTCATACTCGAGGGTGTGTACCAGCGGCGTTCCGTTGGGTTTGTCGGTGCGCTCCACCAGCAGGATCTGGTCGAGGCCGTTGCGCTCGATGCGGGTCGGGGTGCCGAAGTGCGGGCCGCCTTCCAGAGTGTCTTCTCGGTCGTACTCCAGCCGATCCAGGGGGCGCAGGAGGGTCCTTTCCACCGCCGGCTTATCCTCCGAACCCACGGGAGGGTAGTGCGTCTCGACCTTGCGACCCAGGGCGTCGTAGCGGTATTCCTGCAGGTCCACGTCTCCTGGAGGCGAGATGGCGCACGCTCCGTTTTCCGCAAGGTAGGGGTACATGGCGGTGCGCAACGAGCCGTGCACATTGAAGATCGAGAACCCCTTCACCCGCCACGTCTGGGCGTCCAGTTTCACTCGGGTCTGAACCTCCCGGCCGCGCCCGTCCACGCAGCGCACCGTTTCCAGATCCGGGGCCTTGCCCGATTCGGAGCGCTCCAGCGTTCGCACCGCACTGACCGGGCTGGCCAGGTCATACTCGAACTGCTGCGTCGGCTTTTCCATGCTGTCGCCGGGCCGTACGATGGCCGTGATCCGGCCGAACTCATCGTAGGTGTAGTAGGTGGCGTTGGGGGCACCCACGACCTCGCCGTCCACGACCTTCATCCAGGCCGTGGCCTCCACGGGCTTGCTCCAGAGCAAGTCGTACTTCATCTCCTGGCGCAACGCATAGGCGCCCAGCTCGTCTTCGTTCAGAATCTCCACCGCCAGGATGTCGATCCCTTCGTCATCCATGGTGTAGACTCGGCGATGCGTGGTGCCGCCGGGCTCTCCAAGAGGGTCCAACGTCTCGATGACGTTGCCGTGAGCGTCGAGCTTGCTGCGTGTGGGGGTTACCGTGGCATCGGAGGTGTCCAGCCGAGTCACCACCCTCGTGGGGGTGCCGTGGGTCACTTTCCCCTCGGCCAGGCCCTGGAATTCGGGGCCGTCGTAATAGACAGTGGTCTCCGTGTACATGTCCGTAGCGGGGTCGCCCTGCGCATCGGCGACTCCGAATCCTTGCGTTCGCACCGCCTTCCTGAGGATCCACCGTCCGTCGTTGTCGGCGGGTTGAGCGTAGGTGGTGCGGGTGTAGGCTTCGTCGCCGAGACACTCGGGGCCGCAGGGGGTGCCGGTGTAGCCGGTCCCGACGCAGGGCTGGCAAGGTCCGCCGCCCATGTCGGTGACGCCCAGCTTGGACTCCAGCACAACGTTGCCATAGCCGTCGTGCTCCCACCGGGTGGTCGTGGTGGCCCACTGCGACGGGTCGGCAAGGCCTTCCCGATGCTCAATGGTCTCGCCCACCTGGCAGACGTGCCGCACGGGATACAGCACCCCTTCGGTGGGCACTTCGGCCAGCTCGCAGTCGGCGTACTCCTGCTCGGTGATCTGGATGGTCTGCCCGTCGCTTCGCTGCTCTTCTCTCGTCAGCAGGCCGGCCCTGTAGGGGTCGCTGATGCCCACGTCGTACTCTTCCAGGGTATAGCCCGACTCCTGGAGGGCGTCGCCCGCCAGCTCGCCTTCCACCTGGGAGTAGCCCCGGAAGCGCTTCTCCACGCCGTCGTAGAAGCCGTCGTGGTACATGTACTCGGTAATCGAGTGGACGCCGCTGAGTTCGTCCCACTCGTCGGTGCTCTTGACCACGGTCATGGGGAAGGGCAGCGGGTGCTCCCACGGGGCCGACGCCTGGTCCCGGGCACGCTCCTGCACCGACGGCACGTAGGTGACGTCCGTGACTCGGCCCAGGCCGTTGGTGATCCGGGTCAGCAGGTTCGGGCGCACGGGGAAAAGTTCCAGATAGGTGACCTGGCCGCTGGCCTGCACCCAGACCACGTCCGACGAGCCGTTCCCGTTCATGTCGGCGTGCAGCACCGTAGTCGAGACCAGTCTCTCCGGCATGGAACCGGTGATGTCCGCACTGGTCACTTTCACTTCGGGGTCAAAGGACGCCCCGTTCCTGTTAATCCAGTATCGAAGCTCATTGCCTGCCACCAGGCACAGGTCGGCAAGACCGTCCCCGTTCAGGTCCTCGACTTCCGTCTGCAAGGCCTCCTGGTCCGTGAACGTGAAACCCTCAATCACTTGCCATTCGCTCCAATGTCCCCAACCCAGGTTCAGCCGGTATCGCAGGGCGTCCTTGGTCACGACCACCACGTCCAGCAGGCCGTCCCCGTTCATGTCGTTGAGTTCCAGGGCCGGGGTCTCAAAACCCACGCCGAGGGGCATTGCCCCGCCATCGGAGGCAAAGCCGCTGGTGCCTGTGTTGCGGAAGACCATGGTGTTGTTGGAGGTGTCGTCGCCCTGGCTGAAGACCAGGTCGATCTTCTTGTCGCCGTCATAGTCCAGGAATTTGACCGACGCCAAGGTGCCCTCCGCACCCAGGTCCGGAAGGCCTCCATCGCCCTGCCAGGCCGACTTGGACTCGGTCCAGTCGCCGCTTCCCTTGTTGACCAGCACCAGGCCGGTCTGGGCGTTTATCAGGTCGGTAAAGCCGTCGCCGTCCAGGTCCAGCTCGTGCACAAAGGGAGACCCCTTGGCGTGCGAGCTTTGTGTGCCGACGGCGCTTTCAACCGCCGGCGAGAAGGAGTGATTGCCATCGGCCGCCAGGTGGTTGAGGAAGAAGCGGTGCGCCTGGCCCACCTCGGTGGTATCCAGCACGTCGGGCAGCGAGTCGCCGTTGATGTCCAGCAGGGTGGTCTTGCCCTGGGCGATGTCCACACCCAGCGAGCCCATCGCCACGACGTACGGCTTCTCGCAGCCGCCCACGCACTGCACGCCCAGCGCCCGGGAGTACTCAAAGGCGAATTGGATGGGCGAGACGCCGCCGTCGGCGCCAAGCTGCTTCACGCCCGCAAGGCGAGTGAAACCGCCCGAGGCCGCGTAGTCCTCGTAGGCCAGCTCGTACTGCCGGATTAGCGTCTGGTGCGCACGCACGTTGACGCGCATCAGGCGCTTGGTCAGCAGCTCTTCAAAGCCGCCTCGGCAATCCGAGAGGTTGTCGCTGCGGTTCTCGTACTCGAAGCTGACTTCGTACTGGGGCTGGTCTCCCACAAAGACCCACCCGATGTGATTCATCAAGGTGACGTTGCCGTACAGATCGTAGGAGTAATGGATAATGTGGCCGTAGCGGTCGACGGTCTCCACCAGGTGGTAGCGGAAGGTGCCTGCCGTGCCGCTGACGCGGGAGTCGGTCACCAGCGTTCCCTCGCGGTCGGCTCCGTAGTAGGAGATGCGGCCGTCGGGGTACTCGGCGGTCCAGTAGCCCTCGGCCCCACTTGCCGCCCCGTACCACGAGTAGCGGACGTAGCTGCCTTCAAACCGGGCCCGGTAGATGCGGGGCGAGGTGCCGCCGACGTAGACCAGCTCGGCGCTGCCGTCCACGGCAAATTCGTCCCCAACCACATAGCGGGGCAGTCCCCGTACCGTCAACCGCTCGATGTTGGGCATCGACAGCGTCCAGCCCATGCCCACCACCGAGTTGCCCGAGCCGGAGGAGTAATCCAGCGAGACGCCGGGCGTCATGCCGGCATAGCCCTCGGGCACCTGCACATTAACGTTGTAGCTCATCTGAGCCATGTTGAGATTAAGCTCGATATTCTCGCCGAGGCCCTCCAGCGACCCGGGGCCCTCGGGCAGGCTCACCCGCTCTTCCGAGACGCCCGTGGCTGCCTTCGCAGCGACCGTGCAGAGGAGGCAAAGAGCCAGTGCCGTGCCAATCCGCAATCCACACTCCGCAGTCCGCATTCTCATGGCCTTCCTCCTACTTGAATCCGAGTTCTGGGGCGGCCACGGCCTTGCCCGTCCGGTCATAACACTCCACCTTGG
>CAYTWV010000059.1:0-1887 GCA_964442235.1 uncultured Myxococcales bacterium
GTCGTCGGAGTAAGCCGCCTGGAAATCAAGGGGGTTATACTGATAGGCCACCACGGGTCGGTTGCTGACGATACGCACCGAGCGGTTGCTGATGACCGAGCCGTCAATATCCATGCGGGGCATCTCGATTACACGAATGTCGCCGGGTTCCACGGTCGTCATGAGCATGTTGAAGGGAACGTCGGTGGCAAAACTCTTGAATGTAATGGTGGCCGTAGCGGTGCCCGGGTTCGCCAGAATGACGCCATGGGGCGCTTCGTCGGGCTGAGTCGGAGAGTAGGGATCGGGATAGTTGTCCAGATCCAAGGTCCAGTATTCGCAACCGATATAGGAGTTGTTCCACTTGGGATCGGAGAGGCACTCGTTGAGGCACTTTCCGCCAACGCACGTCTTGCCGCCGCCGCATTCCACGGAATCGGTCCAAGTGCCGTCATCGCCGCAGATCTGAATGATCTCGGGGCTGATACATTTTGCCTGAGCGGGCATACACTCGGGGATCTTGCAGATGCCAAGCAGGCAAGCTTCGCCGGGCACACAACTGACGGGCTCCCAGGCGGTACCCGTGGCGTTGCACTGATTAAGCTGGGTGGTCGAGACGCACCCGTCGATCGTTCCGGGCGTGCAGTCGGCAGGTTTCACACACTGCCCTTCGGCACATGACTCGCCTTGGGGACAAACCGTGACAAAGGCAAAATTTCCGCCCTGACACTCAAAGATCTGAGTGGCTTGTTCGCCTTCGCCGCACTTTCGGACTCCCTGGATGCAGCCGGGCTCGACGTCCTGCGCCAGATCTTTGCCAGGGGCATCTTGGTCGGTGGTATCCAGAGGAGCGTTCATGTCGCCCGACAGGTCAAACGGGAGAATAGCGTCCTTTTCGCCAGAGCCATCCTTATTTCCGCACGCACCAAGGAGCATAATGCCCAAACACACAAGACACGTTCGCATGGTTCCCTCCGAAATCCTGCTTCAACCCGCTGCACCTTACTCTAATCAATGCGCCGATGCCAGCCTCACGAAGCCCCAAATCACCTCGGACCACAATCGTTGGGCTTGTCTTTAGAGGCCACCACGAAGGGGCTTCCAACCCGGCCTTTCCGTTCGTTAAAACGACGCCGATACTCCGACGCAGTACTGAAGAACTGTTCTTTGGTCGTTTGTGCATCAGCGGTATATGGCAGGTCGAACACATCCAGAGATTCGCCCTCTTTGGAGAGTGGGCGGATGCCCAGCAACGAAGGCTGATCGTAAAGACGCGACAACATCGACAGTTGGAACCGCTGGACCGTGAAGTCCTCCACACAATCGGAGATTCCCAAGACAAACTCCAGGCTCTGCACCAGGTCCGCCAGCGAATTGGTGGGGAAATCGAGCAGGAAGAGGTGGACACGAATCCCGGCACCAGCGCAGCAGCGTGCGGCGTGTTCCACATCCCGTGGAGTAATCCCTTTGCGGATCAATGCCAGTCCCGACTCTGAGACCGTCTCCAATCCGATCATCAACACCGCACATCCGGATGCTCGAAGGGCTTCACACAGTTCAGGGGTGATAGAGGGTTCGGCCCGGCACATGGCGGCCCAGGTAATGGGTGAGGGCAGTGTAGCCAGTTGGGCCGCAAACCGACCCATCCACGGAAACGGGGTGGCACAGTCAGCCAGACAGAATGTGGAGACGCCCGTTTGATTGTGCATCTGAGCGATGTCGGCCACGACCTGTTCGGGCGAACGTTCCCCGGCGCTGGTCTGAGGGCTGTCGTGATAACAAAAGAGGCATTCGCCCCAGTAGCAGCGACTGTTGGTTTGCACCGGAAGCATGGTGGCCTGATAGGAGGTTACGTCCAGTCCATCAAAGTCAGGCCTGAGGTGTCCAGACTCGTCCTCTACAAAGTTG
>CAYTWV010000059.1:1897-13755 GCA_964442235.1 uncultured Myxococcales bacterium
TCAAAGTCAGGCGCAGGCAGATCCGACAAGGCCACGGGGGGCCGCACGGCGGTCTTCTGGATTCCGTTGGGGCTCTGGTGGAGCAGATTGGAAACCGAAGTCAGGTCTGCATGGCCGTCGGGGGCGCAACGCAGGGCCTGAAGCAGTTCCATAAGCGGCCGTTCTCCCCGGCGAAGGACTGCGGCGTCGATTTCGGGAAACCGCGCCAGGAATGAGTCCACAATTCGTTCCGCGGCAATGACCCAGGGGCCACCCACGACAACCAGGGTGCGGGGCCAACTCTGTTTGATCCGTTTCGCCAGCTTGACTGCCGGGCCTATCTGGGATGGGCTGACCAGCGAGAGACCCACCAGTCGTGGCGGCTGGAAGCTCTCTATGACCCTTTGCTGAAAATACCGATCATAGACGTCGTGTGGAGTAGCGGCCCATGTGGCCACACCGGGAATGGAGTAGTTGCGACTGGCCAGCGCCAACGAGTCGATGGCTCGTTCGACCCAGCGTCGAACGGCTTCGATGCCATCCTTCTCGGTGGTGGGCAGCCGTGTGGGAAGCAAGGACTGCAGATCGTTGGGTTGGGGGCGCAAGGCTCGCTGATCCAGTCCCTTCAGGACCTTATGGCGCCACTCTTCGGCGGCAAGGAAGGAGGTCAGAAGTTCCTGGTTCAAGTCGACTTGAACGGCATTGACCGCATTATGGCGAAGCCACCCGAGCAACTGCGGCATGCCCAGTTCGGGGAACTCGACCGCATCCATCAATGGGGGGGTGAGCAGAAGCACTTCCGGGGCAGAATTCTGCGACAACGCCTATGCTCCCGGCCCTGTTAGAGAGCCATCAAGTGTCCGATTGGGGCCTGCAGACCGGCTGCACGCAACAGTTCGATTTGTACATTCCCCATCCAGACGATGCCAAGTTCGGTGATATCAAATCGGCCTTGCGACTGAGCAAAAAGTCGACGCTCAACCAAAGAACGCAGCAGTTCTTCCAGCCGGGCCCAGCCAAGTTGTCCGAAGCGCTCTTCGACCTCGTCTTGCTCAACCCAGCCTGGATACGTGCTGCGCTCGATCGCGAACCAGACCAGCGAGGCGTCATCCCCCGGTGGATCACTGTAGGCCCGAATGGGCAACAAGCCGGCGTTTACCCGCTGAACATATTCGCCTACCTGGCAGATATTCTCGTACTGACGCTGCGCGATGCATCCGATGGCACCGGGTCCAAGGGCCAGTTGCCCATCGGAGCCGGGCATTACATACATATAGCGGGAAAAATAGCGCTCCGAGGGAGCCGCAGGTTTGGACTCGTCCGAGGGCAGGGCCCGTTTGTAGTGAGAGTATCCGAACCTCACGAAGCCGTGCCGGCTAAGCCACTTGTCGGCTTCGCGCCAGAAGGTGTCGTAGCGTGGGGCGGTCCAGACCTTTGAATCCAGGCCCTGACTGGCCCACCAGTCCAGCAGGTTCGGGGTCACGTGGATGGGGAAGAACATAATGCTGGAGACACCCAGGTCCGAGGCGGTTTGCAGGTCATCCAGGAAGGATTGCAGGCTCTGGCCGGGCACTCCGCAAATCAGGTCGATATCGATGTCGGTGAAGCCCGCTTCCGACGAGAGCTTTAGGGCACGCAGTGCTGCCTTGCGGGTGTGGGCCGACCCAAGGCGAAGCAGTGTGGAATCGGTGAAGGACTGGATCCCGAACGAGAGTCTGCTGGCGCCGCCCTCTTTGGCTGCGAGCAGCTTCTCTTTGGAGATGGACGAGGGTGCCATTTCAAGGCTGAGGACCATATCGTCCACAAAGGGCATGCGCTGAGTGGCATGTTTGAGGACGCGGGAGAGCTGATTCGGGGTGAGGGCCGAGGGGCTTCCTCCACCCACATAAAGGGTCCGGAAATGCCGACCCTGCAAAATGGGAGCATGGGTCCAGAGATCGATCTCACGGCAGATGGCGTCGACGTAATCCTGTCTCAGTTGTTTGTCCTGGCCGGTGACGCCACTGGAGGCGCAATAACAAAACCGGCAGCGGCGGACACAGAAAGGGACGTGGATGTAGGCCGACAAAAGGGGAGGAGCATGGTCCCACGTTTCACAATGGGCTACCGGACAATGGCCGGCCTGCTCGGGGGTAGCGACCTGACGTCCGGGCGGGTGCCTGAGCAAGTCCGCGTAGACCAGGGGGAAGCCCTCGGTCTGGCGGTACGGGTATCGACCGGGTTCGGGTTCTTCGAAGACACCCAGTGGGGTATCGATCTTGGCGGACAGGACGGTCTTGATTTCCAGCAGTTCCCCACATCGTTCGCCCAGCGTGCGTTGCTGATGAACGGCAGCGGCCCAGTGAATGCGGTCGTGGGTGACCAGGGTAAACAACCGGCGGCCTTCGGCGGGGTTGGCTTCCCATTTTCGCATGGTGAGTGCGCCCGGAAGGGGCAGGATCAGTTCCATGCCATATCGGCCGGCCCGCGCAGCGAGGGATTCGGCTTCCTCCCGGTCTTTCCAGGCGGGTGCCCACACAAGGGAGACGCCCAATTCCTGCAACATGAGGTCCTCGGCCTCGTGTCCGGGTTTGGGCCAAGGTCCGAAGGCCAGTTTGGCTCTGGGGAATAACTTTCTGGCGGTTTGTAGCGTGTGGATGTGGCGTCCCAGAATCCCCACGCGAGGGTCTTGGGCCAGCGTTCCGGCCTCGGTGCACCATTCGGAGAGCCCGGAGGGGGCCGAAACGTCATCACAGACGAACCAGACTTGAACACGACATGCGGCGGCCTGAACCAGCATTTCCATGGCGACGCGGGCGCAGGATTCGCCTTTGGGGAAGGGAGTCAGGACCTCAGTTACGCCCAGGTTGACCAGGGCACTAAGCTCTACGGTTGTTCGGCAGTAGGTAAGGATCTGGACTCGTCGAGGCTTCATCCACCCGTTCCTTGGCGCAAGGTCACCCGCTGAACCACCCCCCGAGGGATATCCACTTAGAGACTGCCGGACTTTGAACTGTCTCGGGGCATTGGGACAGAACAAAGGAACCGCAGCATACCGCATGGGTGCGCGAGTTCCAAGCGAAACCACACGAACAAACCTGTACACGGGGCCAAACGGCCTGTGCGATTTACGTTATGTGTTTGGGAGGAAAAAGGAAGGAGTGGGGGAAACGACTACCAGCGGTTACGCCCGCCACGGCCGCCGTCACGATCGTCACGGTCATAGCCGCCACGTCCGCCGCCGCCACCGCCGCCGCCGCCGCCGCCGCCGAAGCCGCCGCGATCATTGGAGCGTTCGCGAGCTTCGTTCACGTTCAAGGAACGACCGTCCAGCTGAGCGCCATTCATTTCTGCCACAGCGCGATCCGCAGCGCCGTTGTCAGACATCGTCACGAAGCCGAAGCCTCGGCTACGACCCGTCTCACGGTCCGTAATGACCTTCGCTTCGACTACTTCGCCGTAAGCGGCGAAAGCCTGACGGAGACCGGCATCACTCGTGCTGAAACTCAGACCACCAACAAAAAGCTTCTTCGACATTCTCTCTCTCTCTCTCTGCGTTTGGGCCGCTTGCTGAAGCGCCACTCCTTGGACCGTGGAACCCTTGTTCCGGATGCCGAGGCAACCTTGTTTAGGCTGGGTGGGCTAGAAACTTCGGCTCATCAACTCCATATCCCCAATAGGCACTATTGCCAAACCGGGGGTATGGTTGGCGCCAGATTACGAGCGTCGCCAAAGAAGTCAAGCTATTTTTTCACGACGACCCCGCCTTTCACTAACGCTGCGCATGTGCCTCACGAATCGCCTCCAACTCTCCCCAGCGTTCATACGCCGCATCGCAGCGGCTTCGAACGTCGCTCAAACGACGCTGAATTTCCAGGCTGCGAGGCGGATCTCCCCGGTACACTTCGGGGTCCTGCAATGTCTCTTCCAACTCGGCCCTTTCCGCTTCAAGGGCCGCAATGGTGCCCTCCAGAGACTGCAATTCCGCTTGCTCTCTCAGCGTCAACTTGCGGATCGCAGCCACTTCCGGGCGGGGCTTCTTCGGAACGATCTTGGGCTCTTGAACCGCTATGGGGCGCTGGGACAACCAGTCGTCGTATCCCCCGGCGTATTCCGTGACCCGGCCGCCGCCCTCCAGCACCAGCGTGCTGGTCACCACGTTGTTCAAGAATTCACGATCGTGACTGACCACCAGCAGCGTTCCCTGGAAGTCGATCAGCAACTGCTCCAACAACTCCAGGGTCTCGATGTCCAGATCGTTGGTTGGCTCGTCCATGACCAGCACGTTGCATGGCCTGCGGAACAGCCTGGCCAGAACAAGCCTGGCCTTCTCTCCCCCGGAGAGATCGCCCACATGGACGTCGGCCCGGCTTCGCTCGAACAGGAACCGATCCAAATAGGCGTATACGTGTATGGGCTTCCCCTCGAACTCAAGGATGTCTTGGCCGCCACCCACACTCTCCCGCACGGTCTCTTCGGGAATCAAAGCCGATCGCAACTGGTCAAAATAGGCGATCTGGATCCCGGAACCCTGGCGCAATGTCCCGGACCTGGGGGCAAGCTGCCCCAGCATAAGCCTTAGCAGAGTCGTCTTTCCACTTCCGTTGGGGCCCAGAATTCCGATGCGATCTCCCTTCACCAGCCGAGTAGAGAACCCCTTAATCAACTCGGGTCCACCGAAAGAGAAGTCCAGGTCTTTGACTTCCACGACCATGTCGCCGGGCCGCTGACCTTCCACGATCTGCATGCGCGCCAATCCCACCGAAAGCCGTCGTTCGGCGCGCTGTGCCAGCATTCGCTGCAATGCCCTGACTCGCCCTTCGTTGCGCGTGCGTCGTGCTTTAATGCCGCCACTGGCCCAGACTTCTTCCTGCGCAATCTTCTTGTCTATGGCGGCCCACTGCTCTTCCTGAGCCTCCTGAACCTGCTGCTTTCGTCGGCAGAAGTCGTCGTAGCCACACGCCCACGTGGTCAGTTTTCCCTGATCCACCTCCAGGATTCGCGTCGAGAGCTTTCGGACCATCATTCGATCGTGGGTGACCATCATCAGCGTGCCCGGGTATCGGTCCAGCGCCGACTCGAGCCAGGCAATGGCTTCGATGTCCAGATGGTTGGTCGGCTCGTCCAACAGCAATAATTCGGGTTGCCCCACCAGGGCCCGAGCCAGCAGCGTTCGTCGTTGGCCGCCGCCGGACAACAGACGGAAATCGGCATTCGCATCCAGCCCCAGTTCCGCTATGGTCTTCAAGACCTTCTCGTGCAGCGACCAGGCCCCCGCCGCTTCAATTTCGGACTGGATGCGCTCCAACTTCTCCAGCGACGAGGCATCTCCGCTGCGTGCCACGTGCTCGCTGGCCCGATGGAAGGACTCCAAAAGAGCGGCCAAAGAGGCCACTCCCCCGGCCACCACGTCGTACACCGACCCGTCCAATTCCTCGGGCACTTGTTGGGGCAAATAACCGCATCGAATCCCTGGCTCCAGAAAGATCGTGCCCGATGTGGGCGATTGCGCCCCGGCCACACACGCCAGCAGCGTGCTCTTCCCACTTCCGTTACGCCCCAGCACCACCACTCGTTCCCCGGCTTCTACCTGGGCAAAGGCCCCTTCCACCAGCGGTGGGCTACCAAACGAGAGCGTTACGTTGTTCAAGGTCACAATGGCCATTCACGCCTCCAACACCGCCGGGCCAGCCACCGGTCCGACGCTCTATAGCTCAGCCGGCCTATCGGTGGCAAGAAGCGGTTTGTGGCAGACCGGGGGATGGCGAGGGAAGAGGGATGAAGGGGGAAGGAAGTATCCCCTCTCCCGCGGGAGAGGGCAGGGTGAGGGCACGTAGGACGACAACACGCGTTGCTGCCGGGGTTGCGCCCCCCCTGGCCCTCGCCCCCCCTGGCCCTCGCCCCCCCTGGCCCTCGCCTGTGGCTCGGGCCTGTCCCCCCCGAGGTGGGGGGGACGACAAGTCCGACCGATTCGGTGCTGGCAATTGTGCTTTCGTCTGCGTACCATGGGCCTTCCTGTCGGAGGCCCCCATGAACATAGTCCAGCGATTCCGGAGATTTGCAGCCTCTTCCCAATCGGGATTTCTGCCTTTGATGCTGGCGGCAGTGGCCGTGGCTTCACTTTTGGGTTGTGCTGCCCTGGGCAGCGTGGGGACGTTGCTGTCGGCGCTTCTTCCGGTGGCAGCGGTGACGCTTTTGCTTCTGCTGGGACGGTGTGGTTCTGGCAGTTCGCCCGAAGAACAGGATGTGGCCGTGGAAACGGACCAAAGGGTTCCTGGGGATCTTGCGACCCAGGATGCCGCTGCAGATGTGGCCCAGGACCTGGCTGTGCCGGATTCAGTCACCCCCGGGGATACAACTCTGGATCAATCTCCGCCGAACGATACGGTCAAGCCCGATCTTACCGCAGATACGGCTGACGTGGCCCCCGAGACGATCTCTCCAACCGACGACGCCGACAAAGACGGAGTGCCCAATGGCACGGACAATTGCCCCCTGGTGCCCAACGAAAACCAGGCCGATGCCGATGGAAATGGTTACGGCGATGCATGCGAGGCCATGATTATCTCCCCTTGCTGCTCTCCCGACGTCTGCCTGCTTGATAGCGACGGAGATGGCATTCCGGACGCAACCGACATGTGTCCGTGGACCGCCAGCGCCGAGGGAATGGACGCGAACACCGATAGCGACGGCGACGGAATCGGCGACGCCTGCGACACCACCACGGATGCCGACGGCGACGGGGTCTCCGATGCACAAGACAACTGCCCTCGGGCCCACAATCCCGATCAGAAGAATAGTGATGCCGGTTCAGGTCCCGATGAATGCGACACATTGGGCGACGCATGCGATCTTTGCGACGGCCCGGAGTGCCTGACCCCATGCGGGGAGTACTGCTGTTATGACGCCGACGGAGATGGGAAGTTGGGCGGTGTTACCGTTTCGGGTCCCCAAACCTGCCCGACTCCGACCGGTGGCGATGACAACTGTCCCTGGATTGCCAATGCAGATCAGAAAGACTCGGATCTGGATGGCGTGGGCGATGCCTGCGACAACTGTCCCGACACGCTCAATCCCAACCAGTGGGATGTGAACGGCGATGGGGTCGGCGATGCGTGTACACCGGCCGTGACGGCCCAAGCCGGTGTGGCCAGCACGGCCCTTTCTGCGCTGGGCGCAGGTTCTGCGTCCGACCCACGGGATCTGGCTTCGCATCGGAAGGATCTGCTTGTGGATCTGGCGGCCCAGAGGCGGATTTCGGTCCAGGCGTTTTTGATCTCGTGGCCCGGAGAAAAGGCCGAGGCCCGAAGTGCTCTGGCCGGGGCCCTGCGTCGGCATTTTGTGGACTCGGGTGTGCTTCCCCATGATGCCGTCTGACAGCCCCCCAAAAATGCGCCCAGGCGGAACCCTGGCCCTGGAGCTTACCGCTGCCTGTAATCGGCACTGCCTGTATTGCTACAACTCCTGGCGAGAAGGCCCACTGCCCGAAGAGCCGCCACTGGACACCCGTCAGTGGATCGAATTGGCCCGTAGAGTCCTGGAAGAGTCCGGTCGGAACCATGTGCAGCTTAGCGGCGGCGAGCCACTGCTAAGGCCCGATCTGTTCGAGATTGTCGAGGCGATTCGGGCACCGGGAAGGCGAATCAGCCTGGTTACGGACGGCGGATTGATCGACGATCGGGCCATAGAACAACTGGTCAGACTGGGAGTGGGGCCAGTGCAACCCACGCTGCTTGCTGCCTGCAGAGAGGTTCATGATGGTCTGAAAGGCGCCGAGTCGTTTGATGCCACGGTGGGTGCCATCGCCAGGATGCGGCATGCAGGGGTTCCGGTCAGCGTGTCGTTCGTATGCACAAGTAAAAACTATATGTATTTTAGAGAAGTGGCAGAGCTTTGTTTTGCTTTGGGAGTCTCCACCGTGGCCTTCAGCCGACTGTGTGCTGCGGGATCGGGGGCTACCCGATACAAAGACCTGGTTCCCTCCCCCGACATGATCCGAGGGTGCTTGGACGTCGCTGTTGAGGTTCAGGAGCAGTTGGCTCTTCGGGTAGCCGTTGCCATCAGTCTGCCTCATTGTGCCGTAACTCCATCCCATCGAGCGTCCTTGTCGTTGGGGCGGTGTGCCGTGGGGACAGGGTCACCGGGGTTCACGGTCGATCCGTGGGGGAGGCTGCGGGCCTGCAGTGTTTCGTCGACGGTGCTTGGGGATTTACGTAATGAGTCATGGGATGCGATTATACAGCGTTCGCAAGAGTATTTTTTTCCCTTCCGAGAGCCGGCCCCCATGTGCCGGGATTGCAGCCTGGAGTCCCGTTGTGGTGGCGGGTGTCGAGAGACCTCCCGCCACGTGAATGGCACGGCGTATGAGGCCGATCCTCTGGCGACGGGGCCCGTCTTGTAGAGGCCCGCTGGGGCCCTGATTCGAGATGCGATACCCCCCGGAATTTTCCTACCAGACTTGCATGTCCAGCGGCCACGCCACCCAGGGGCGGATTAGATTGAATCGCACGTGCGGGCATGGTACCCTCGGCGGTCTGGTCGTGTGTTATAGGATCGTGGGGGACACTATGAACGTCATGAATCGGCTTGCTGTCGCGTTGGGGTTGGCGCTTCTGGTTGCAGGTGGCTGCAGCACGGGAGGCAACGTGCTCCAGGATGATTTGAATCCCGGGGACAGCCGAGGGGGCGATGCCGATTTACCGGGGACTCCGGAGATCATCATCGGGTTCGATATCAAGGACGTTCAAGACGCTTTTGATCTTAGAAACGATACGTTCGACATTTCGACCGGTGACGTAGATGTGCAGTTCGATGTGACGTTCTGCATGGAAGAGGGCGGTTTCGGCTGTCCTTGCGAGTTCAACAGCGATTGCAACGACGGCTGGTGCGTGACCTCGTCCGAGGGCAAGGTCTGCAGCCAGACCTGTTCCGACGAATGCCCGACGGGATGGTCCTGCGAAATGGTGCAGGGTCCCCCCGACATGTTGTTCGTCTGTCTGCCTAACAGTTCGAATCTTTGCCGGCCGTGCATCGAGGACACGGATTGCAGTGCGGAAGGGCTTGACCAGCGCGCCTTCTGCCTGGATTACGGTCAGAAAGGCAGGTTCTGCGGCGGCTATTGCGACCCGGTGAAGTCCCCCTGCGCCGCCGGTTATGCATGCGAGCAGCAGATTCTTACGACCGGAGCCAAGAAATATCAATGCGTTCCCACGGATGGTGAGTGTGACTGCACTCCGAAATATATCGAACAGAACTTCAAGACCACCTGCTATGAGGAAAACGAGTTCGGCAAATGCAACGGTTTCCGGATGTGCACCGAGAACGGCCTGAGTGCCTGCGATGCGTTGAAACCGCTCAAGGAACTCTGCAACAGTGCTGACGATGATTGCGACGGTACGGCAGACGAGGGCATCGAACCTACCTCCTGTGTGAACACCAACGAGTTTGGATCGTGCACGGGCCAGAAGGTGTGTGTCGGCGGGAACTGGGAGTGCCAGGCCCCCGATCCGTTGCAGGAGATCTGTGACGGCGCCGACAACAACTGTGACGGCATGATTGACGAAGGGGCCCTGGACACGGATCTGGATGGTCAGGCCAACTGCGTGGACGACGACGACGACGGGGACTTGATCCCCGATGACGAAGACAACTGCCCCATCAACGAGAATTCGGGCCAGCAGAACTTCGATTCGGACAGCCAGGGTGACTTGTGCGACAACGACGACGATAACGACCAGATTCCCGACAACTTTGACTGCATGCCCTTTGACAAGGATGTGTACCCGTCGGCCATAGAAGAGTGCGACGGCAAGGACAATAACTGCGATGGTCTGGTGGACGAAGGTTTCACGGACACGAACCTGGATGAGCAGGCCGACTGCGTGGATACCGATGATGACGGCGACGGCAAGTTGGACCACGAGGACAACTGTCGGTTGATTCCCAACTCGTTGCAGGAAGATGCCGAGGGCGACGGCCTGGGCAACGTCTGCGACGATGACGATGACAACGATGGCTTCCTGGACACGGCGGACAACTGCGTGTTTGTTCTGAATTCGGACCAGAAGAATTCGGACACGGACAATCAGGGGGATGCCTGCGATGACGACGACGACAACGACTTGATCAAGGATCCTCAGGACAACTGCCCCACGGCCCCCAATCCGGGCCAAGAGAACTCCGACTCCGATCCCCTGGGCAATGCGTGTGACGAGGACGATGACAACGACGGCCGCCCCGATCTGGCGGACAACTGCCCGACGACTCCCAACCCGGACCAGCGGGATACCGATGGCGACGGGTTTGGCGACGCCTGCACCAATGACAAGGACGGCGACGGCTGGCTGGACGACGAGGATAACTGCTCGCTGGTTTACAACCCGGGTCAGGTCAACCTGGATAACGACGGCCTTGGCGATGTCTGCGACCCCGACATCGACGGCGATACCAAACCCAACGAGTCCGATAATTGCCAGTACATCATCAATCCCAACCAGGCCGACCAGGACTTCGACGGCATCGGCGATGCCTGCGACCAGGACAAGGACGGCGATCTGGTTTCCAACGATCTGGATAACTGCCCCACGGTTTCCAACGTGGAGCAGAAGGACACCGATGCCGACGGCCAGGGGAATGCCTGCGACACCGACGACGACGGGGACAACGTGTTGGACGTCACGGACAACTGCCCGCTGCATGCCAACACGGATCAGTTGGACAACGACTTGGACACGATGGGGGACGCTTGTGACCCCGATGATGACAACGATGGCCAGGTCGATGTGCTGGACAACTGCCCGCTGGTTTCGAACATCGACCAGCTCGATTTTGAGGGCGATGGCCTAGGGGACAAGTGCGACCCCGACGACGACAACGACGGCGTGTTGGACGGCGTGGACAACTGCCCGAAGGTGGCCAATCCCGGTCAAGAAAATTCAGACCCCGACCCCGAAGGGGATGCCTGCGATTTCGACGACGACAGCGATGGTATTCCCGATGTGGGCGACAATTGCCCCCACGTCAAGAACACCAACCAGATCGACACGGACAGCGACGGTGAAGGGGATGCCTGCGACACCGACGACGACAATGATGGCGTGGTCGACCTGCAAGACAATTGCACGCTGGTGAAAAATGCCGACCAGGCCAACGCCGATAACGATGCGTTCGGCGATTTGTGCGACGACGATGACGACAACGACGGCAAAATCGACCTGCAGGACAACTGCCCGCTGGTCTCCAATCCTTCGCAGACCAACATCGACAATGACGGCTGGGGCGATGCGTGTGACCCCGACGACGATAATGACGGCACCGCCGATGTCTCTGACAACTGCCCCGGGCTGGCCAACCCCAGCCAGGCGAATCACGACACGGATGCCATGGGGGATGACTGCGACAGTGACGACGACAACGACGAAATCCCCGATTCCGCTGACAACTGCCCCTTCGTGGCCAACGTGAGCCAGTTGGATACCGATTCGGATGGCAAGGGCGATGCGTGTGAGTCGGACATCGACGGCGACGGCATTCTGAACACCGTCGATAACTGTATCTCGGTCCGCAACTCGGACCAGATTGATACCGACAGCGATGGCAAGGGTGACGAATGTGATCCCGACGACGACAATGACGGGCGCAATGACAGCCAGGACAACTGCCCCAAGGCCGCCAACTCGGACCAGAAGAACTCCGACTCGGATTTCTTCGGCGATGCCTGCGACGAAGACGACGACAACGATGGCATCCTGGACGATGGCGACGCCTCGGGTGTGCCCGGGGACAACCCCTGCCGTGAGGGCATCGTGGTCCAGTGCGACGACAACTGCCGCATGGTGGTTAACGCCAATCAGGTGAATACCGATGGCGATGCCGACGGCGATGCCTGCGACACCGACACC
>CAYTWV010000060.1:0-13623 GCA_964442235.1 uncultured Myxococcales bacterium
AACGATTCCCTTCGGGGTTCTCTTTGAAGATTTGCTCCAGGTTGTTTTGCATGGCGTGCAGAATTCGGGAGACCAACCCACATTCACCCAAGGCTCTGGGCAACGACGGCTCCACCTGCACTTCGAACGCAATTTTCATCGCGTCGATGCCAGCTTGTCGAATGGCCACAAAATCCGTGACGGTTCGATGAAGGTCAATGGCCGCGAGGTCGGGATTGGGCATATTGGCATAGTGGCCCATGGTCTCGACCAACTGCCCCAACCGCAGTGCCTGTTCGTGGATGCGCAAAATGAAGCGCTGCCGCTTCTCTTCGGTCAGATTCGGGGATCGGAGCAAATCCGAAAACCCGATAATGGCCGCCAAGGGATTATTGAAATCGTGGACGATCCTCCCGAGCAAACGGGCGAGCGTCTCCATTCCTGCGTCACGTGGCACTAAGCCGGGGTCGGTCATTCGGTATCCTCAGCCTGCACAAGAGGAACCCTCTGTCACCAAGCGTTTCTGCCACAGCCGGCCCGCAGAGTCAAGCCCGCCTGCCCGTCAGACCGCTAAGAAAGGGAACCCAGGGAAAGAGGATGCAGGGACGAGCCCTATTTCTCTTCGTCCACCAGTTTCTGAAGGGCTTCCTGGAACGCAGGCTCGATGGTTTCGCCGGCGCACAAGGTTCGGTGGTAGGCCAGATCCGGATCCTTCCACAGGTCCATGGGAAGCAGGTAACCCAGCCAGTCCTGGGTCAGACCCAGCACGATGATCGTTCCGTCCGTAGCGCCGGAAAGGGTATCTTTGGCGTGCAGAGCAAAGGTCGGGAACGACTCGCCGGGGGTGGTCAGCAGATCAAGATTGCCCACCGTCACCCACGAGAAGTAGCTGTCCATCAGTTGAGTGGGGTCGGTCACGTCAATCTCGGGGATCGGGATCGGCCCTTGGATGCCCAACTGCATCAACACAAAATTGGTGGGGTGGAACCAATAGACCTGATGGCGGAACTTCAGGCCCCGAGTGCCGTCCAAAGGCAGGGCGTTGGCCAGGGCTTCCAGGGCAGCATCGGCATAACGATATCCGACACACGTGACTTTGGCGTAAGCAGCGGGAAGCAGGTCCGGATCCTGCCAGCCATCGGGGAAGGCGTCGCCTTCGGTACAAGTTTCGGGATCCTTGGGATAGACCGAACCAATGGGCCCGTTGTGGTACACGACAACGCCCGAGTCATTCTCCATCAACTTCTTGCGGAATGGGCCGATCCAGTCAGCCGAAAGGCCGTTGTTTTCCATGGGATACACTGTGGGATGGGCGTTTGCGCGTACCCAAGTGAAGACAGCGTCGCCACCAGGCCGTTTGCCTTGCAAGGCAAAGAGATCGAAGTCGTCGGAGAGGGCGTCCGTGTCATCGGCGACCACTTCGGACTGGCCCCACGTCATCTCCACGTCACCCAGATTGCCGTAAGCTTCGAGGGCTACCTCGATGATCTTATCCTGTACGTAATGAATGTAGGCGATCTCATCTCGCTCATCCAGGTCGTCCATGGGGCCCCAAAGGCCGACCAGGTCGGGGGTATCGTGCGAGTGGGACGAGCCGATAACCACTCGGGCCCCTTCCATCTTGACCCCGAACTTCTTTGCAAAGGCCTCGGGGGCTTTGGCCTGCGCTTCGCGAATGTCGGCGCCCAGCATGCCCACGGAATCCAGGCCCACCAGAATGACGACCTCGCCGGACTCGGGGTGAGCGATGGCGACCGCATTGGCGTGAAGGTCATCGTGGATACCTTCGGAAAGCCGGCAGGCTTCCGCTTTACCCAAACACAAACCATACCCGCCAAGGAACATGGATACCTTGTCGCCGTTAATCTTGGTCGACGCGGCACCCGCAGCAAACGTCGTGGTGAAGGTCTTGTCTTTGGGAAGAGTCGGCAACTCTCCGCCCTGGTCTTCAGGCGGCGTCAAATCCTGTTCCGTCGTATCCGGTACTGCCACATCGGATTGCACGTCGGGCTGAACCGTCTGGTCCTGTTCTTCCTTGGAATCCTCCGAAGAGCATGCCCACACGCCACCAACCACCGTCAATGCCAGAACCGCCAAAAAACGCCGTCGCTGCATACAGCCCATCTGCGAAGCCTCCCTTTGTGACGACCCTCAGGTCCCCAAAACTGGCCCAAGAATTTGGCAGAAACTGCCACATGAACCGAAAGGGAGCGTACGCCCAACTTCTTGTCTGTCAAGGATGGTTCGTTACCGGCCCCTGCGATTCTGCCCAGGGAAACGCAGCCCCCCCCGAAACTGGCGCATCTCGGGATCCACTTGGTCGTAATCCAGCACCTTGGCAAGCAGCAAGCCGGCGCCAAATCCACCGATGTGGGCCCACCAGGCTACCCCCCCCGACGAGTCCCAGAGCAGACTTGTGTACCCATTAAATAGCTGCATCAGGAACCAGAATCCGATGAACATTACGGCGGGCACCGGAACCAGGAAAATGAACACGAACGCCAGCACCCGCACACGAGGATAAAAGACAGCGTACCCCGCCAGGACCGCAGCGACGGCACCGCTGGCTCCGACCATGGGTATGGCCTCCGTCGGGCCGGTCATAACCTGCATCAAGGCAGCAACCAGGCCACCGCAAAAGTACAGGACACAGAAACGAAGACGTCCCAGTCGATCTTCTACGTTATCACCGAAAACATGCAAAAACCACATGTTGCTAAGGATATGCAGTATACTTCCATGCAGAAACATGTGAGATAACCAGGGCACGGCGTGCGCCGAAGCAGAAAAACCGTTTACGCCGATCCCCTTGGTCATGTTCCAGGGGATCAGCCCGAACTTCATGATGAAGTCGTTGACTCGGTCTCCCAACGAAGTCTGATAAAGATAGACCGCCGCATTGAGTGCGATGAGGGCATAGGTCACGACCGGCGTCCGCCGGGCGCGTATGTCATCGTAAAGAGGAATCACGACCTACTCCGAAAGAATCAACTGGAACTTTCCGAAGTCGGGCAAGGCCACTCCTGTCAGAAGCCATGCCCGGTTTCCCACCGTGGACCTGGCCTGGACCGGGGCCGGCTCGGGCTCGGTGGGCAACGCAATCAGCGTCGACTGTCCGGGCTCCAATTGGGATACCAAGGACTCTGCAACCCAAATTTCTACGGGATTTCCCGTATCATTCCGAATGCTCAACGAGACGGCCTTGGGCTGGGCTCGAACCGCCACCTCCATGCCCGGGGTCACTCGAACCAGACGCTCCACCACCGTACCGTCGTCGAAGCGGACCTTGAGCCGCTTCTCGCCGGGTGAGGTAGCAAAGCGGAAGGGCTCGGCGGCATCGGGCTCTACGCTCCAACTGGATTCGTCCCATTCGATGGTGGCCTTGCGTCCGGCCAGACCCCACAGGGCGACCACACCCAGATTCTCACCGGTTACCAGCTTCGTCTGGGCGGATCCGGCGGGCAGGAACAGGCGCAACGTCTGGCCGCTCTTCTCGCCCTCTGCTTCCAGGCGGATGGCCTGGGCCGAGGGAGTCAACGGGCCTTGAGTGCCGTTTTCCAGCCTTCCGGCGGTCTGCTGGTCCTGTTTCAGGCGAACCGGTTCTCCGGTGGTGTTGCGAAGTACCAGAGTGGACGGTGTGGATTGGACCGACCATTGGAAGTAGCCATTGGGGGCCAGATTAAAGGCAATTTGCTCCAGCGCGTTGGGCTGTTTGGGGGAGCGAGCTGCCAGAAGATGTCTGCCGGGAGCCAGTTGAGTGAATTCGGCGGATTCGCCCGCAGCAAGTTCCTTGACCTTCTTGCCGTCAATCCAGATCTCGACGGGGTTGGTCAAGCGGTTCTCCACTCGTACCCCGCCCACCTGAGAACGCAGAACAATTTCTCTGGTTGCATCGGGCTGTGTGGAGACTCGTGCGGAATACCCCAGGCCCGTCGTAACCCCCACGGCACGCACCTGCGGGTCGGCAGCGGGAATCTGAATCAGTAAGCGAACGCCGGGGGCCACGGAGGTGGGGTTGCCTGCTGCGGAAGGCTCCAGTCGCAGGGCCTCGCCCGTCTGGTTGGAAAGGGTCACGTCAAGCAGGTCTCGGGCAACGGGAACGGCTTGGGCCGAGGGCTCCGCCGTTTGGGTGTCCAGGGCCCGTTTGGCCAGGGGACGTCCATCGGGAGAGCTAAGTTCGACCAGATTCTTTCCCAGCGGCTGGCCGCTGAACTCCACGGTCATGTTCGCAGGGACGATGCCCAGGAAATGGCCATTACGATAGACCCACATCCCTTCGTTCGTGGTATTTTCCAGCTTGATCCGCCCGCCCTGAGGTCCTATGCGGACAGGCAGACGTTCGCCTTTAGCGACCTCGACGGTCAGCGGTTGAGTGTGCCCGGTCACGGGACACCATGCCGACAGAGAGAGCGGCCCGGGCTGCACGGGAAGCAGCGCCGAGTTACCGGGGTCCAATTCGGCCAGGGGGACGTCGCCCCGCAAGATCACGATTCGTTCGCCTACCAGATTGGTGATTTCCAGTTCGGCCAGCGGGGCGTCCAGGACCCATGTCAGGGTTCCCGAAGCGACCAGGACTAATTCCCTTGCGAAGAGCCGCCCATTTTCGGTTTTGGCCTCGCAGCGTTGCGGACCGGGCATCAGCCCCGTCCACTCGTGGCTTTGCCCAGACTCGACCTTGATGGGATCCTTGCCCGGAAGGCTGAAATGGACAGTCTCGCCCAGGCGGTTTTCCAGGACCAGGTTGGCGCTCTCGGCGGTGAGCCTAACTTCTTTCGTTTCCTGGCACTCCAGAACGAACGAGAGCGACAGGGGGGATTGTGAAGCAGAGGTGCGAATAACCAGGGTACGTTGCCCAGCGGGCACTCCCGAGAACGAGAACTCTGCGTTGGGCAGCATGTCTGCCACCACCCCACCCAGTTCGGCCTGAATGGTTGCCGAGGGGCTGTTCAGCACCCGCACCGTTCCTTCACACGGCGGCACCGCTGCCTGAAGGGTCTGTCCACTGTCCAACTGGATCTGCATGGCCTGGGTAACGCCGGCTTGCTGCGGGCGAAACTCCATGGAATGGGGCCCCGTGGGCAGGTCTCGGAAAAGCGACTGCGAGTTAGCCAGCGCCATACCCAGGTCCTGGCCATCCAATGCCACATGGAAATCCGAGGGTGTCGGGTTGCTCACGGCCAACGAGGCGGTATGGTCCGCCACGGGGTCTGCCCCTGCGCCCGATGACGGGTTCAGCAAGAGCCATTGTCCATTCTCTTGGATTGAGGCTGTGCCGGACTCGCTCCCACACCGCCACCTGATGTCAAAGGGAACTTCGGGAAGCCAACGAACCAGCAGTTTGGTCGAAGCGGGAACCCAGGCAGCGGTCTGGGTGCCGAGGAGCAGATCGCACTCCACGCCAAACGTATTGCTGACCCCGATGGTCGAGGTAGAGGCGGCCGGTGGAAGTTGAGGGGCACAGGCCGTCACGGCCAATAGGCCGGCCAGAAACAGTGGCAAACGACTGAAGGACACCCTGGATAGCCCGCCAAAGGATTCGCCTGCCCGAAGTGCGTCAATCGGGCGCGCCCACTCCCTTACGGTCGTGGCACAGACACACCAGAGGACCCGAAGGCACAGTGGCGCCACGGGGGCAGTGATGCCGATCCGTACTTGCGCCATGCGCCCTGAACCGATGAGGGGAGTGGCCACGTCATCCACCTGCCTTGCGGGGGCCGAACCCCCATGCACCACTCACGCTGTGTGGCCTGAGTTCAGGCCAGCGGGCCCATGGGGAATCCGCTCCCCGATGAAAGCCTGGCGCAGGGAAGGGGCTTCGGCGCTCGTTTTAGGAGACCTACTGCTTCGGCAGATTAAACAGGCTGCTGGTAGGGGACTTCATGGCCTGTTCTGCTGCCTGATTGATCGCTGCGCGCTTCTCTTCGTCGCCTTCGACTTCGGTTTGCGGGGCGGGGGGCCAAACCTCGAAGGGAATGGGTCTGCCCAGCTTGGCTTCAATCACGGCGCTGGAGAACTTTACTTCATTGAAGATGATGCACCAGAAGATTCGATCCTTATCGAATTGCTTCAGCATCTCATCAAGGAATTCGCCGGCCTTGTCGTCTTCGATCTTTTCAATCTTGTCGACTTCCTCGTTGATGGTCTTAACGAGGTTATACATCGTGTGGTAAAGGGCCCCATTGCTTCGGGTCCAGAGAGTCATAACAAGCTGGGCAACCGGTTCGCTGTCTCGCTTGAAGATCTCGTTCTCGACCATTTCTTTGATGCGAGCACGACCCTTGATTTCCAGGCGCTGGCCTTGAAAATAGCGTACATAAACGCCCTTATTCAAGATCTGGACGCCCCTTACAATATGCCACATCGGGATGTCTTTAACCATCCGATCAACATCAACCTTCAACGCTCTCAAAGTCTCGATTCCAGTCATCCTGTTCTCCTACGGTTCCAACACTGCGCAGGAAGCAATACACGAAACCGGGCCGATTGACCAGAGGGGAATTCTGGCGTGCAAGCGCAGAGGGGCCCGGCTGCGCTTGAAAAGGAACGGCTGACGTGGCACACTCACCCGGTACTTTTGGGGGGTGTCGCCGATGCGCCGAATTTTAACCCTGCTGGTCGTTGGGGCCGTTCTTGGGTGTTCCCAGGTTTCGAACCCGGTAACCAAGGACTCGACGGAGCCGGATGTTCTTGCGGATGGTCGTACAAGCGACCTGCAGCCGGAGCTTATTGTGGACGTTGTGCCGGTGGACAAGGTGGAGCAGGTAGGCGACGCGGACGCCGTTGCCCCCGACCTTGGGCCGGACGTGCCCGATGTGGGGCCGGACATTCCGGAGGTGGTGGAGTTTGTTGGTTGCGGCGACGGCGTGTGTGGTCCGACCGAGGACTGCACGTTGTGTCCTCAGGACTGTGGGGTGTGCCCGGAGACGTGTGGGAATGGTACCTGCGGCGGGGATGAGACCTGCACCAGTTGTGTGCTGGACTGCGGAGCGTGCCAGTCTGAATGTGGGAACGACGTGTGTGAGGCGGGGGAGGGCTGCAAGGAGTGTGCGGCGGACTGCGGGGTTTGCCCGGCAGGGTGTGGTGACGACGAGTGTGATTTGTTGACCGAGGGGTGCAGCAGTTGCCCCGAGGATTGTGGGGCCTGTCCCGAGAAGTGTGGGGACACGGTTTGCGGCGTGGGCGAAACCTGCGAGAGTTGCCCCGGCGATTGTGGCACGTGTGCCCCGTATTGCGGGGACGGAACGGTCAATTCCCCCGAAGAAGAGTGTGATGACGGCGCGCACGAACCCGGAGACGGGTGTGATGCGGACTGCCAGTCTGAACTGGTGATCGGACCGGGCGTGGTTCTGATCACCGAGATCATGAAGAATCCGTCGATGGTGGACGACACCCTGGGTGAGTGGCTGGAGTTGCACAATACCACGGCGTTCCCCATTACGCTGAACGGCTGGACCATCAAAGATGCGGGCAACGATCTGCACGTGATTACGTCGGCCAATCCATTGATCTTGCCGGGCAACGGCTTCCTGGTTTTGGGCAGGAACGGTCAGCCGGGCGTGAATGGCGGCCTGAGCATGGCCTATGTCTACTCCAACCTGAATTTCTCCAACAAAGATGACGAGATCATGCTGCTGTCGGCCGACGGCCAGGAAATTGACCGGGTGGCATACGATGACGGGGGAAGTTTCCCTGACACGGTGGGCACCTCGCTGTCGCTGGATCCGCTGCGTTTTGACGTGGAATCCAACGACATGGGGCCCAACTGGTGTGATGGGGCCGATCCGTACGGGTTGGGCGATTTTGGCAGCCCCGGAATGATGAACCCGGCGTGCCCAGTGCCCGTTGGATGCCCCAATGCCATCTGCGATCTGGGCGAGAATTGCCTGGGGTGTCCTGAGGATTGTGGGGAGTGCCCCATGATTTGTGGTGATGGACTGTGTGTGCCCGGCGAAGGGTGCGTGCAGTGCCCCACCGATTGTGGCGTATGCCCGATTTACTGTGGCGACAGCTCCTGCAACGGCACCGAGACCTGCGTCACGTGTCCCCAGGACTGTGGTTATTGCTGCGGCAACCACTCTTGCGACAATGGCGAGACGTGCAAGACCTGCCCCGGTGACTGCGGCGTCTGCTGCGGTGACGGTGTGTGTTCGGTGGGACACCAGGAAGACTGCGCTTCGTGCAGCAACGACTGCGGGGTCTGCTCCTCGTGTGGAAACGGAAATTGTGACTTGGGCGAAGACTGTGGGTCGTGCTCGAAGGATTGTGGGGCCTGCGGAGTTTGCGGGGATGCGGAGTGCACTCCCGACGAATCGTGTTCGCAGTGTCCCGGCGATTGTGGTTTCTGTCCTCCGACGGGGTGGTGCTCGCCGTACGGGCTCTCGGGCAGCAGTGTTTCGTGTTTCATCCGACTTGCAGCCGAGGACTCGGTTTCGCCCAGGGCAACGGGTCTGCAGTTCGACTTGAAGTTCGATACGGCCAAACTTGAATTGACCAAACTGGTGGACAGCTATTGTGTGGGCAGTTCGTGTGTGCCCTGGGAGATTCCCCCGCAGTCGACGTTGCAGCCCAGTGGCCATACGGTAGCGTCAGAGCCCATGGCCGGTGTGGGACAGCGAATCATGCTGTACCATGGAGCGGACCCGACCAAGGAACTGAGTGCGGCCTATCTTTCCGATTATTACGTCATCGGGGATCCGCTGATTGTGGAAGTGCGGTTTAAGCTGAAGACGAATATCTCGATGCTGTATCCCTCGGAAGTGACCGTGGTGGAAGCCCGGGGAACGGACTCTGGTTCAAATCTGCTCAAGGTGGTTCAGACTACGGATGGTTTGCTTGTCACGTCGGCCCAGGGATTTCCCCTGTGCGGAAATGGCGATTGCCAGGCCAACGAGTCTTGTTTGACCTGTCCGTTGGATTGCGGTTGTCCCGTTGCGTGCGGGGATGCGGTCTGTTTGGGCAGTGAGACGTGCAGTTCGTGTCCCACGGATTGTGGCGAATGTCCTGCCGTTTGTGGGGATTCCAAGTGCGAGGCCGGCAAGGGCGAAACCTGCAAGAATTGCGCCTCGGATTGTGGCGTGTGCCCGCCGGAATGCGGCGATATGTTGTGCAACGGTACGGAAACTTGCTCCACCTGCCCCGGCGACTGCGGGGAGTGCCCGCCCGTGTGCGGGGACGCTAAATGTAACGGAACCGAGACGTGTTCGACCTGCCCCAGCGACTGTGGAATTTGTCCTGCGGTGTGCGAAAACGGCTTGTGCGAGCCGCAAGAGTCCTGCCTGGTTTGTCCCGAGGATTGCGGCGCTTGTGTAGAGCCTTGCGGGGACGGGACCTGCTCCTTTGGCGAAACCTGCCAGACCTGCCCCGAAGACTGCGACTATTGCCCTTGCGGAAACAGCGTTTGTTCGCTGTCCGAGAACTGTGCGACGTGCCCCATCGACTGCGGCATTTGCCCCGGGTGCCCCGACGGGCTGTGTAACGGTGTCGAAACGTGCGGTTCCTGTCCGCAGGATTGTGGCGTGTGTAAGTGCGGGAACGGCGTTTGTGCTTCCGACGAGAGTTGCAGCACGTGCCCTGCTGACTGTGGGCCGTGTCCCTCTTGCGGGGACGGCAGCTGCAACGGCACCGAGGATTGTGATTCGTGTCCTGGCGATTGCGGGTTGTGCCCCTGTGGCAACGGACTCTGCTCGCTGGAGGAGACGTGTACGACGTGTCCGATGGATTGTGGACCGTGCCCGGAGTGTGGGGATGGGACCTGCAACGGGTTGGAAGGCTGCGACACCTGCCCCGGCGACTGCGGCGGGTGCCCTCCGACGGGCTGGTGCCAGATATACGGAAATGCGGGAACGCTCTTCTTGTGCAATATTTCGGTGGCCGCTTCCAGTTCAACGGGTTCGCCAGCGACGGGGCTTCAGTTCGTGGTGAAGTTCCTTCAGACCAAGGTGAACCTGCTGGGGTTTGTGGACCAGTTCTGCACCGGAGATGTGTGTGTGGACTGGGAAATTCCGCCGCAGAGTTCGTTGCAACCCAGCGGACACAGCTTGGTCTTTGACGACGTGGTGGCGGGCCAGAAGAAGGTGCTGATCTACCATGGATCGCAGCCCGAGAGCTCTCTGTCCACGGCCTATCGTCAATCGGGCGCGGTCGTTGGGGATCCGGTTGTGGTGCAACTGAAGTTCCGCATTCTGTCGGACATCGCAACCACGGCCCCCGTGAACGTCACCTTGGAAACGATGCGAGCGACCAACAAGGACGCCCACCCGTTGAACGTCATCATGAGCGATGGCGTACTTATCACTTCGGACCTCTAGGAGGAGACCATGGCTATTCGTCGCCTGTCCCTTGTTTGTTTTGTTGTCTTATTGGGGTCCGCTTCCGCTGCCCAGGCCAAAGTTCCCGGGGATGTTACCGGGGACCTGACTGTGGACGTATCAGACCTGCAGTGCACGGTCCTGACCTCGCTCAAGCCGGTCGCACCGGCATGTCTTTCTGCTGCCAACGCAGCGGATATCAACTGCGACACCCGGACCGACGTCGTGGATGTCCAGTTGATGGTGCAGATGGTCATGAAGTACCCCAATTCCGGTCTTGGAGCGGACAAAGACACCGATCAGGATGGGGTGCACAACACCTGTGACAACTGCCCGGCCGTCTTCAACGCCGATCAGACGGATACGGATGTTGACGGTGTGGGTGATGCCTGCGACATTCCCGATGTCCCCATTTGTGGTAACAACAAGCTTGAGGGCATGGAAACCTGCGACGACGGAAACCTTCAAAGCGGCGACGGCTGCAGCAGCACGTGCAGCGTCGAACTTGGTTTCAACGTGGGCGATTTGACTTTCACTGAGATCATGAAGGACCCTCGCTGGAGCGATGACCTGTACGGCGAGTGGTTCGAAGTCCGTAACGCCGCTGCCGGATCCGTGAATCTTAAGGGGTTCACTCTGTTTGGCGGTGGGGTCGAGCAGTATGTGATTCCGGTGGACCTGTGGGTAACTGCCGGTGATCATGTGGTCTTTGGAATTGAAGATGACGTGACGATTAATGGTGGTGTTGTGGTGGATATGCGATACGTCGGTATTGCACTTTCTAATGCCACGGACACCCTTGCGGTGGTAGCTCCAAACGGGACTATTGTGGATGAACTGTCCTACAACAATACGACATGGCCGTCGGCTACCGGCCGTTCGATGAGCCTGGATGCCGGTCATTATCAGGCGTCCATGAACGACACCGCTGCCTATTGGTGTAATGGCGTGATGACGCTGCCCGGGGGCGATTATGGCTCGCCAGGGAACAGCAATATGTTCTGCCCCGCCGGCGTGGTGTGTGGCAACCATCTTCGAGAGTCGGGCGAAGGATGTGATGACGGCAATCAGGTCCCCGGCGACGGATGCGATTCCTGGTGTCAGGTCGAATACAACCCCATCTGCGGGAACCTGATGATGGAACCCGGCGAGCAGTGCGACGACGGCAATCAGACGTCGTACGATGGCTGTTCGGCGGACTGTATTAAGGAATTCTCGGAGTGCGGCAACACCATTGTGGAGCCTGGTGAAGAGTGTGACGATGGGGATACCCAATCGGGCGACGGCTGTTCCAACCTATGCCAAATCGAGCTGGTTTGCGGCAATAATCTGGTGCAGCAGGGCGAAGAGTGCGACGACGGCAACGTAGTAGCCGGCGACGGCTGCTCTCCGTTGTGCAAATACGAGACCGGACCCCGCTGTGGTAACGGAATCCTGGAGCCCACCATTGGCGAACAGTGTGATGATGGGTGCATTCCGGGCAAAGTCCAGGTCTGCGAAGTGGGCATCGACGATGGCGACGGGTGCAGCGCCACCTGCAAGATCGAGATTGTGGCCAACAAGTGCGGCAACGGAATTCTTGAACCGGCCAATGGCGAGGAGTGTGATGACGGCTGCCAATTGGGCGTCCCGTGGCTTTGTGAAGGCGGTATCGACGACGGCGACAATTGCGAGTCCACCTGCCAGTGGCCGGGATGCGCCATCTGTCAGCCTCCCTGTTGCGGCGACGGAATGGTTCAGACCGGTGAGGAGTGCGACGACTGCAACACCTCCACGGAGGATTCCTGCTCGCCCGCGTGCCAGAACATCATCCTTCCCGAGGGATTCTCGGGAAGCGTTTCGATCTCCGGCTACACATTGAAGGCTACGGATAAGCTATACGTGATTGGTTTCAAACAGTCCGTTCCGTACTCTAAGTCGTTTGTTGGTGCGATGGACATCAACGCAGGAATTTATGGCCCCAACCTAACCTTCCCTCACTCTTATGAAATGATTACGGCGGTTGGCCAATTCTGGGTGGCGGCGATTGTGGACGTGAATGGGGATCATCCCGGCGATCCCAGCGTGCCATGGGGATTTGAGGACCTGGGCGGTGCAGCAACAGGGTTACCCATTACGGTTCTGGACAACAACATTCTGACTGGTGTGAATGTGGCCATCAATGGCGCCACTGGGACCTTGACCGGCAAGATCAGCATTTCCCCTTCCAGCACCAGTCCTGGGGCCAGCGATTCGCTGAAGATTGTCCTGTCGACCACTCCGGGCAAAGACGGCATCAACCCCGTGGGGTGGGTTAAGGTCAAACCCGTCGCCTTCCCGTACAATTACACTATTGTTACACAGCCTGGTAGTTTCTATGTGGTTGCTTATTATGATAAGGGCGATAACACGACACTTGGCAGTGTGCCAAGCAAAGATGGACGCGGTTCGTTAGGTGGATGGAATTACTCCACCAAAGCCACGATTACTGCGGGCCAGACGACTTCGGGCAAAGACTTTACGGTCTACGTGCAATAGCGACCCTGGCTAAGTTGCCTGGCGAAGGGGGCAGCGTGGGGCACGACTGGGAAAACGACAAGACTCACGTACTGGCCAGGGCTTCGTTTGCCCTGCCCACGTGCGTCCTGGAGGGCCTGGCCGGCCATCGAGTCTTTTCGGTTTCTCCCATTCGGCTGGGCAAAGATCCCTCTAATGATTATGTGCTGAGTGACACTTCCGTAAGCCGCTTCCACGCCACCATCCAGCAGACTCCCTCCGGATATCTGATTCGAGACTTGGGCAGCACCAACGGAGTCTGGGTCAACGGCGTTCGGATCCGTGAGGCGTGGCTGGAACCCGGTGCCCAGTTGCGTTTGGGAGAGGAGGCTGTGACCTTCCGGGCCGTAGTCCAGGAGCACCAGAGCGTGCCCTCGGGCAAGCGGCGGTTGGGCGACATGGTGGGGGACTCCGAAGCCATCCGTCGGGTCTTTGATCTGGTCGAGAAGGTAGCAAGTACCGATGTAACGCTGCTGGTGCTTGGCGAAACGGGGACGGGAAAGGAGGTGATGGCCCGCACGGTGCATCAGCTTTCCCGGCGTTCAAGAGGTCCGTTTGCCGTGGTGGATTGTTCCACCATCCCCGAGGCGCTTATTGAAAGTGAACTGTTCGGCCACGAGAAGGGGGCCTTCACTGGCGCTTTGTCGGTCCGGTGCGGCCTGTTCGAGGAAGCCGATGGCGGTACGCTGTTTTTGGATGAAATTGGCGAGTTGCCGCTGTCGGTGCAACCCAAACTGTTGCGGGTACTTGAGCAGGGCGAGTTTCGCAGGGTAGGTGGAAGCCGTCTGCTTCGCACCGATGT
>CAYTWV010000061.1:0-13586 GCA_964442235.1 uncultured Myxococcales bacterium
GTTTCGGAAAATCTGCAGCCCCTCGCCGTCATCTCCCAACTTGGGAGAGAGTCGCTTCTTCAGCGGCCACTCCGGATGGTTGTACAACGACAAGAAGGCCTCGGGATGAGGCATCAGGCCAAAAACGTGCCCAGTGGGGTCCGTAAGGCCAGCACACGCATAAGGCGAGCCGTTGGGGTTGGCCGGATACGCATCCGCAGGTTCTCCCGTTTCGTCCACATACGTCAGGCAGTTCAGCCCTTTCTCCAGGATGGCCCGCTCGATGGCCTCGTCCCGCATGACCAGCTTGCCTTCGCCGTGGCGAACGGGCAGGTCGATTCGCTCGATTCCGGTCAGGAACGGGGTCACGTTGGGGTTGGCGCTGCAGTGCACCCAGCGGTCCTCAAACTTGGCCGAATTGTTTCGAGTCAAGGTCACTTCCTGCTCGAACCGGCCCGCAATATTGGGCAAAAGCCCCATCTTAACCAGGGCCTGGAATCCGTTGCAGATCCCCAGAATGAAGTGGCCGTCGGACAAAAAACGCTCCAAGTGGTCAAAGAACAGTTCGCCGCCCTTCAGGCGCTTGAACCGCATCTTGTTTGCCAGCACTTTGCCCGAACCCAAGTCGTCGCCAAACGAGAAGCCCCCGGGGAAGTGCAGCACGTCAAATTCGTGCAGCGACACTTTTTCCAGGAAGACATCGTTCAGATGAGCAATTTGGGCCTCGCCGCCCGCCAAACGATAGGCCGCAGCGGTCTCTTCTTCGCAATTGATGCCGAATCCGGTGACTACCAGTGCTCGTACGGTTTTCATGGTTAGCCCTCCAGTCCGGTGTCCCAGGCCTGCAGCAGAGCAGACACGGGCAGTTGCAACAGCACCTCTTTACACCGCAGGAGTGTCAGCGTGGGGTCATTGGTGACCTCTCCCAGGAACACGGCTTTCGCACCCATCGTGGCTTCCAGTTCGGCAGCATCCTCGGGCTTCACCGTGACCAGCAGTCGACTGCACGATTCGCCGTACAACCACGCCAGCGTGGAAAGGTCACCGCAAGGCAGTTTCACCTGGGCACCCAATCCGCTGCCAAAACAACTTTCGGCCAGAGAGACCGCCAGACCGCCATCGGACAGGTCGTGGCTGGACTGAATCAAGCCTTTGGCCTGCGCCTGATTGACGGCGTGATACAGGGCTCTGGCTTCTTCTTTGCGCAGGGTCGGCACGTTGTTTCCCGTCACCCCACGCAGCCGATAGAACTCGCTCCCGCCCAACTCATCATAGGTGCTGCCCAACAAGTAGATCTTGTCGCCGGGCCGTTTGAACTCCGAGGTGATGGCGGTACGAACGTCATCCAGTGCGGCAACCATCGAGTAGAGAATGGTCGGGGGCACCGAAATCTTCACGCCGTCAGCACGGAAGTCGTTCTTCATGCTGTCCTTGCCCGACGTCATGGGAACGTGGAACCAGGTCGAGAGATCGTAAAGGGCCTCACACATCCGAACCAGTTGTGCCAGCTTGTACTTGCCGTCGGGGTTGCCCACTGCGTCATAAACCGAATCGGGCACGCAGAAGTTATCGCAGGCACACCAGAAGTGGTCGGCCTTGTCGTGGATGTCCGGCAGGCGGGCGCCCACACTGACCAGGGCTCGAACCGCTTCATCAAAGGCACACGCCGAAGCCTGATAGGCATCGATGTCGCCGAACTTCGGAGCGATTCCGTTGGAGACCGCAAGCCCCTTAAAACTGTCGTATCCCACCCGCATCACGGCAGCATCCTGAGGTGCTTTGCCCTGCCGGCCCATGAGCGGCTTCACGATGGTTTTTCCCTTCACCTCGTGGTCGTATTGCCGAATGACATTCTCTCGGCTGCAGATGTTGTGTGAACCCAAAAGGTTCAGCAGTTCGGCCCCATGATCGGCCACTTCCAGGCCCACGGGTTCTTCCAATTTGGGAGCTTCCCAGATGGCTTCCAGGAATTTGCGAGGCACTCCTTCGTGCAGGAATTCCAGGTTCAGGCTGGCTACGATCTGGTCTTCGTAGCGCACTTCCAGGGTTCCGTTGTCGGTGAATTCACCGATACACGAGATTTCGACTTCACGAGCACGGGCCAGGTCAAGGACCTTCTCCATGTGTTCCTGGGGTACCACCAGGGTCATGCGTTCCTGGCTTTCCGAGACGAAGATCTCCCAGGGGCGCAGTCCCGAATATTTCAGTGGCACCTTGTCCAGCAGGACCCTGGCGCCGCCCGAGATGCTGGCCAGTTCGCCCACGCTGCTGGAAAGCCCGCCCGCCCCGTTGTCCGTGGTGCAGGTGACCCAACCTTTGGCCGTGGCTTCTTCCAGGAAGTCCGACAGCAACTTCTGGGTGATGGGGCTGCCGATTTGAACGGCGCTTCGGGGGCTGTGTTTGTCGATTTCCACCGACGAGAACGTCGCACCGTGGATGCCGTCTTTGCCCACACGACCGCCGGCCATCAGGATGCAGTCCGAGGGGTTGATGTCTTTGTCCCAGGTGTTCTTGTCCCCGTAGAACGCCGGCATAATCGAGCCGGTCCCGCAATACACCAAAGGCTTGCCGGCATAGCGGTCGTCGAACAGCACCGCTCCGTTGACCGTGGGCACGCCGGACTTGTTTCCGCCGTGTTCGATGCCCTCTCGGACGCCCGCAAAGACTCGGGCCGGATGCAACTGGCCCGTCAGCAAAGGCTTGGAATAATTGGGAGGTCCGAAGCAAAGCACATTGGTGTTGAACAGCAGACGGCCGCCCCCTTTGCCCGTACCCAGCGGATCCCGGTTGTTTCCCAGAATGCCCGTGATGGCACCGCCGTAGGGGTCCAAGGCCGACGGAGAATTGTGGGTCTCTACTTTAAAAACAAACACTCGATCGTCGTCCACCCGAACCACGCCGGCGTTGTCCGTGAAGACCTTCACCAGCCATCGGGCCCCGCCCTCTTTTAATTCGGCGGCGATGGTGTCGGTGGCTTTGCGAATGTAGGTCTTGAACAGCGAATCGATGACCTTGGTTTCGCCCGTGGCCGCATCGGTGTACTGGATTTTTGCCGTGAATTCTTTGTGTTTGCAGTGCTCGGACCAGGTCTGCGCAAACACCTCAAGTTCACAATCCGTGGGCAGCATAGGCAAGCCCAGCCGGGAGCGATCGGCTCGAACGTCGTCTTTTCGGTAATAGTCCCGAATCGCCTGCATCTCTTCCAGGTTCAGCGAAAGCACCTTGGCCTTGGAGATGGCCATCAATTCGGCGTCGCTGACCTCAAGATTCACCAGTTCGGTCGTGGCGTCGGCCACAATTCGAACCTCGGGTACATACCGAATCTCGCCCGTGAATCGGCCATATTCGAAGTGGTTGACCAGCGGATTGCCCAGCACCTCTTCGCCCAGCTTGCGCAGCATCTCCGAGGGAATCTCCTTCTCAAACAGATAGAGATTCTGCGTGAAGATGTGCTGCTGCGCCGTATCGAACTCCAGATTCAGCAAGTCGCACAAGGTCTTCTGGGCCGATACCCCTTCGTCGTCCGTCACCCCCGGAAGCCGGGCGATGAGCAGATATGACTTGTATCGGGAGTCCTGATGCAGCCGGTTGATCAGTGCTTCTTCGATGATCTCGTCCCGCAGACCCTTGTTGGCGAACAACTCAAGCTGCTCGGGCTTCAGGCCATACAGCACACTGAAGACCATGGACGAGCGAACGGTTCCTGTGTCGATCCCCAGCACCTTAAGGGCCTGGGAGCGAACCGACTCGCCCCGGACATCACGGACGCCCGGCTTGAGCAACACCTGGATGGTAGAGACTTCAACGCCCGAAACGCTGTCTCGGGGCGCAGCAAAGTGACTCATGGGCAACCTCCCGGTTACGACTTGGGGGCTCGTATGTATTCGATCTCGCTTGCGTGGGCCCCTTTGCCGGCGATGCGAATCACCGGTTCGGGAAGCACAACGCCCGCTGGCATGGCTGGATAGCCGGCTTCGTGAATCGCCATCATCACAGGCGTCACATCCCCCGGGTCCACCACCAGCAACATGCCGTTACCCATGTTCCACAGTCGGTAGACCTGCTCTTCGGGGAGGTTTCCCATCTGCTGAAGGCGGGTCATGAATGCGTGAGGCGGGAACAGATTGGTAAGATGTGCTCCCAACCCGTTTCCCTTAAGAATTCGGGCGAATTTGTCCGGGATTCCCCCGCCCGTGATGTGGGAAATGCCGTGCAGATCGAACCCCTTCTGGCGAAGGAAGGTGATCAGCGGCGAGTACAATCGGCTTGGCGTCAAGGTCACCTGGCCCCAGGTTTGATGCGCGTCATACGCTGCGTCATGCCAGTTTGGACCCAGTTCGCCTTCCAGAACCTTTCTCACCAGCGAGAAGCCATTGCTGCGAAATCCTTTGGACTGCAGCGCGATGACCACGTCACCGGGGCGAATGGCCGAACCGTCGATGGGATTCTGGCCCGGGGCCAATACTCCCATGGCAGCGGCGCACCAGTTGAAATGCATGCCGTCGCCCCAACCGCCCACTCGGGAGCCCAGTTCGGCGATCTCTCCGCCTACCACAGCGATGTTGGCCGCTCGTGCCGCGTCATGCAGACCGCGCATCAAGTCGTCCACCACCTGAACGTCCAGGCGATCCACGTCCAGAATATTGGTCAGATTCACGGGCTCGATGCCGTTGGCGGCCAGGTCGTCTACCACCATGGCTACCAGGTCGAATCCCAGTGTGTCGAATTTGCCGACTCGCTCCGCAATTTCGGTTTTGGTGCCAATGCCGTCAGAAGTCATGGCAATGCGCACGCCACCAAAATCCATCACGTTGGAAAACTGTCCATCCAAACCTGCCAACGGCATCCCTGGCAACCCCTGACGTGTGTCAAAGGTCCGCCGGGCCCAACCGTAAGCCAAGGCCGAGCAGTGGTTGCCCAGATCGATATCCAGGCCACTGGACTTTGTGCCTACCATGGCAACTCCCTGATTAGGGTCTGATTGCGCTCCGGACCCGTAGATAACAGGTTCACCGGAATTCCCAATTCGGTCTCCAGGAACGAGACATAGCGCTGGCACGAAGCGGGCAGGTCGCCGAGCTCTCGGGCCCCACTAACATCCTCCTGAAAACCCTCAAAATCACGATAGACTGGATTCCCCTGGGCGTCACGCCCCACGGCAACCCGAATCGGATCGATTCCCTGCAATACATCCAGCTTCATCAACGCAATGCTGTTGAAGCCGTTGGTCCACGTCGCCCGCTGCAGCAGCGGCAAATCCAACCAGCCGCACCGCCTGGGCCGCCCTGTGGTAGCGCCGAATTCCTGGCCCTTCCGCCGAAGGGTCTCGCCCAACTCGTCGGTCAACTCCGTCGGGAATGGACCGTGGCCCACTCGGGTGGTGTACGCCTTCATCACGGCGATTCGGGCCTGCAACTCCATGTACACACCCGTCCCCGTCAACGCACCCCCAACCGTTGTGTTGGAACTGGTCACGAAGGGATACGTGCCGTGATCCACGTCCAGCAAGGTGCCCTGGGCACCCTCCAGAAGCACGTTGCGCTTGGAAGCCACGGCCTTGGCCAGCAGCGGGACCAAATCCTCGATGTAGGGTGCCAGCCGTTCGGCAACGCCCGCATACCGCTTCAGGACGTCGTTCAGTTCGGGCAGCACCTCGGCGGTTTGCACCGTCTTGAACAGTGTGGAGTACTCTTCGGCCTGTTTGGCCAGCACGTTGCGATAGGCACCCGTGACCAGATCCTGCATGCGCAGTCCCGTCCGTCGGGCTTTGTCCACGTAACAGGGCCCGATGCCCCGACCCGTGGTGCCGATGGCCCCCCCGGTGACCCGGTCCCAGGCCTTGTGGTATGGGGTCACCACGTGGGCGTTGTCCGCGACCTTCAGTCGTTGTTCGGATACCGGAATCCCCTTGGATACCAGTTCGGACATCTCCTCTAAGAGAACTTCCGGGTCCACCACACAGCCGTTGCCGATATAGTTCACACAATTCGGGTTCAGGATGCCCGACGGAATCAGGTGCAGTACGAACTTGGTCGAGCCCACTACCACCGTATGACCGGCGTTGGCCCCACCCTGGTAACGCACGGTCAAGTCCGCCTTAGAGGCCAGGCGATCCACAACCTTGCCCTTGCCCTCATCGCCCCACTGTGCTCCAAGTATGATGACGTTGGGCATTAGCCACCCCAGCTTCTTTCGCCGTACAACCCCTCGTTGCCGGGCATGTAGATGTCGTGAACCTGCCCCTCCCGGATGGACAACGCCGAGACCACCTCAAGCACCGCTTCGTCGTGAAGCGTCCGGATGTTCGTCACGCCGCAGCTCGACATCGAGGCTTTGATCTTCCAGGTTGTCCCGCAACTTGCCGGCGAACTCCACGAAGCCCTCGACACCTTCCACAAACTTGGCCTGGTGATAGCGGTTTTCTCTCCAGGTGCGGGCACGGGCCGACCCTTCGCCCCAGTATGGCTTCATCACGCGGTTATTAATGATGACCTTGTCGGTGGGAGACTCCTCCATTCGGGCAAAATAGCGTCCCATCATGCAATAGTCGGCGCCCAGCGCCAGGGCGATGGTGACGTCTCGGGCCGTCTCGATGCCACCGTCCGCAATCACGGGAATGTACCGCCCCGTTTCGGCGAAATAGCGATCCCGCTCCTCGGCTACTGCCCGTACCGACGTGGCCAGTCCCCGACCGGTTCCCTTCTGCTCCTGAGTAATACAGATCGATCCGCCGCCCATGCCCACTTTCACGGACTGTGCCCCGTGATCGACCAGATACCGGAAGCCCTCGGCCGTAATGATATTGCCCGCAATCACCGGCAATTCGGGGAATGTCTTGCAGATCCAATCCAGGGCTTCGGCCTGGAACGTCGAGTAGCCATCCGAAGAGTCCACCACGACGCCGTCTACTTCGGCCTCTACCAGTGCCGTAACCCGTTCCCGGTAGTCGTGGGTGTTGATGCCGCCCAGGACCATCAACCGCCCCTTGGCATCCAGCACCTGATTCGGGTTGTCCAGGTGATCGTGAATGTCCTTGCGGAATACCAGATGCTTCAGCCGATCGTGACGGTCTACGATGGGCAAAACGCCCTGGTGTGACTCGCCAAGCTGCCTGGCCGCAATGGCCAGGTCTGTGATCTCTACCCCCACTGCCAGCAGCGAACGAGGGGTCATCCGCTCTCGAACGGGCAGCTGATGATGAAGCGCAAGATCGTAGTCGTTTCGAGTCAACAGGCCCAGGAAATGTCGCTCGGCGTCCACCACCGGGAAGGTGGCGTAGCCCAACTCTTCCCGCATGGCCTGGACTTCAGCCACCGTGGTCTCGGGCCCCACCGTTCGAGGATCCACAAACCCCGCCCGATAACTCTTCACCTGGCGCACCATGGCGGCTTCGTTCTCGATAGTCTGCGAACAGAACAGCACTGCAGAACCCCCCAGTTTGGCCAATTCGATGGCCATCCGGGTACCCGAAACCGCCTGCATGGCCGCCGAGATCAGCGGAATGTTCAGGTGGGGGACCTGGCGGCCCTCGGGTGCCCAAACCAGAGGCGTACGCAGCGAAATCCGTTCCAAAACCATGTCAGAAGTCGTCAACCCCGGAAGGAGTCGGTACTCCATAAGAGTCCTGGACGGCTCACGAATGATAGTCTTGGCCATCAGAAGATACCTTCACTGTTTGTGTGATTGGGGAAGACCCGGAGGGTGGTTGACGGCACTCCCGCATTGCCCACCTTAGGCACCAGATTGCCACAATAGTGACAACACTCTGTTGTTACCGGCCAAAAGCGAGTTTCAGCCAGCCCGGCGCTGTAGTCTTGAATTCAAGAAGCAACTCTAAGGCACCAAATAGCGCCTTGGAGTTGCGCCAATCAAAGCCGAAAGCCCCCGCGCTGTCAAGCACAATTCGGACGCCCTGAACCCGGTCTCTTCCAGGCCAAGGGACGTGACCCAAAGACGGGCCGTGCGAATGGTGCGCCTGGCTGTGTTCCGCTGCTTAACTCATCCTTTCCGCAGCCCGTCCACCACAGCGTCCATCAGCGGCGTCCAGCCTGCATTGGCAGCGGGATTCGCGGGACTGGGGTGGGGGGCGGTCACCACAGAGACGGGCAGTCCGGCCAGGGCTTCCACGGCTCGGCCCCAGGCAAAACGCCCCAGTGCCACCAGTGACGTGGCCTCAAGCGACTGCACCTGTTGCCTCAGCGCCCGATCGCAAAGCCGGTGCAGGGCCTCCCGATCGTCCCGCTTCAACTTGTCCGGGGTGATGTTGGTGCCGTGATCATCAAAAAAGAGCAGAGGGCAGTAGTTCAGCACAAACGCCTGCTGAAAAAAGCGCTCCGGTGTCTCATAACGTTCTTTCGCCCAGCCCCAGACCCTTTGACCACTGACTTCACGCCGCGTGGTATCGAAACCCGTCACAGGGCGCTGGGGATGCAGGGCCGCCGGCTGATCGACCCGCCCCGTGATTCCAAGCCACCCTTTCACGGCGTCCACTTCACCAAACGGCACCCCGGTTTGGGCCATGCCCCACGGTCCCGGATTCATGCCCAGAATCACGAACCGTTTGGGCCCCTGACCGTACCGTTTTACGTATCGTTCATAAGGGTCCCAGGCGTATCGCAGCGGGTTGTACACGTGGGTCACCGGCGCCGCAAAGGCAAGCCGATCCAACCCGTCCGCCAGTTCCAGCGAAGTTCGAAGTATCAGGTCAGTCATGGGGGCCTCCGGGAGATAGGGGCGATGGATGAATGATGAAGGATGAAGGATGAGGTCCGACCCGTCCGACCCGTCCGACCCGTCCGACAGGTCCGACAAGTCCGACAAGTCCGACCCGTTCTTAATTCGCGATGCAAACGGACACGGTCGTTAAGATGTCGTTGTTGGGGTCCAGGTCGCCGAAGTCGTTGACGATGTAGCTGGACACGCCGGTGCAGGTGGACGTGAAGTAACAGTCGCCGCCCCCGCACAAGCCGAAGCAATACTTGTTGGCGGAACCCAGGCACATGCCGGACAGGCACTGGATATCGCCGGCGCAAGGTGCGCCGCCTTGAGCGTTGCCCACTTTCTTTATGCATCGACGGTCCAGGCTGGTCTCGGTCTGGTTTGTATAGGGGTAGCAGTACTCCAACAGCTTGTTGCTGCCATCTTTGGGGCAATCCCCGTCGGCGATACACGACTGGAAGGTGCCCTTGTCGGGCTGGCAAGCGGGCATGTCATACCACTTGTCGTCGGCTTTGTTGGCGGTGGTTCCCTGGTCAAAGATCTGCTCCAGGGTATTGGGGTAACACTTCATACCGGCGGGGCACTGAGCATCCTGCGTGCAGGCGCCCCAACAGATCTTCTTCTTGGTTTCCCACATCAGGTAGCAGATTCCCGAGCGACAGTCCGAATTTGCGGTGCACTCCTGCCCCGTGGTCTTGGTGCCGGTCGAGGCCAATTGGCATACGGTCTTCAGGGTGTTGGGGGTGTCGCCCGTGGTGATGCCACAAAATGCGTCGGCGGTGCAATCGGCGTCGCTATTGCATGTTTTGGGGGCAGGCACACAGGCCGCAGCGGTGATGGCGCCGCCGCCGGTCAACGGGACCTGAGTCTGGCCGCAAACCGACCCGGTGTAGCACTGGGGGTTGGAAGAGCAGCCGCCAAAACAGAGCGGCCCGGCTGATGTGCTAAGGCAGACTCCGGTTTTGCACTCGGCGTCCTGGGCACACGGTTGGCCCGGTTCCTTGGGCCCCACTGCGTTATCGCAGGCCAAGACCCCGATGCCCGGGCTGATGACGATGGGGCGGCAGGCCCCTCCTTTGCCTTCACAATCGGAATTCCTTGTGCACAGGCACTCCTGGGTGGTCTTGGGCAGGTTGATGCACACCGACGAGGTGCACGTGTCCGTAGAGCACGAGTTCAGGTCGTCGCATTCCGAGTCGTAAAGGCAGGTTCCCTCGGGCTTAAAGAAGCAACTGAAGTTCAAGCAGATGTCCTCGGTGGACTGGTTGCCATCTTCACACTGGTCGTCGGTTTTGCAGCACAGCGGGTCCGGGCTGGGCTGGTATTCGCACACATTGGCGAAGCACGACTCGATGCTGCATGGGTTGGCGTCGTCACAATCCTGGATGGATGTGCACGTCTTTAGCTGTTCATAGGCGCACTTGTTGTTGACGCAGGTGTCTTTTGTGGATGTGGTCTGATCGTCACACTGAATATCCGTCACGCAGCAGTCGGCCTTGGCAATATAAAAGCAGTTGTATTGGCTGCACTTCGGCGTGTCGCAAGGCCCGGCCTCGGTGCAATCCTCTTTGACCGAGCAGCAGCCTGCCAGATCATTCAAGGTGTGGATACACTTGCTGTTCTCGCATTTGTCCAGCGTGCACGAGTTGGCGTCGTTGCAATCGGATTCGCCCTGACATGGAGGGGTGACGGGGATGTCCGGCTCGTCGATCTCCTCGGTGACCTCAACGGGCACGACGTCGCTTTCAATCTCGGGCGTCTGGTCGGGGACCTGGTCCTGGTCTGGCGTGGACAGATCGAAGGGATTTACATCTTCGTCGCCGCCAGGAACACACTTGCCGTTGGTGCACGGAACTCCGTCCGGGCAATCTGCGGCGGTGGAACAGGAGGTGGGCGACTGGCAGTAGCCGCCCACGCAGAGTTTGCCGTCGCTACATTGCAGGCTGGTATAGCAGCTTGTAGACGGGCCTTCTCCGTTGGAGCAGACATTGGCAGAACAAAGGCCCGACTGGCACTCGGCGCTGTCCGTGCAAAACTCTCCTTCGGCCAGTTTCGTCGGCTCGGAACTGCATGCGAACAGCCCAAGCACAACCCATCCAAGCGTCACATGCCGCATTCACACCCTCCGGTGGTTCCGCACCAAGATTCACAGGCTATCTGCTTCGCCTTCTTGCCCACAGCATCATGCACAATCCGAACAGCAGTGCAGCGCCCCAGCCGGTCGAAGGCACTCCGGCCGAGCAGCCCGAAGACTTGGCCCCGCCCGCACCAAACTCGATGGGGTCCTTGTCTGCGGTGTTGCCCCAGGTATCCTGGGCGTCGCCACTTACCGCGTCGTCATCGGGCTGATCTTTGCCCATACAGTCGCCCTTCGAGCAGCCGTAGGTGCAGGCCTTGGCGATGCCCTCTTTCTTTCCACACGAATCGAACCAGTAAAGGTCACTTCCCGCGCACTTCACTTCGTCGTGCGAGGTGCACTCCACGCCGGTACCACAAACCCCTTCCACACACACCAGCTCCGAGCCGCATGTGCCACATTCTCCTCCACAGCCGTCGTCGCCGCACTCCAACCCCAGGCAATCCGGGGTGCAGACCGTCAGGCATGTCCCGGACTGACACTCCTGCCCCGGACCACACTGGCCGCACTGCCCGCCGCACCCGTCAGGGCCACACTGTGCATTGCCGCATTGGGCCTGGCAGCCGGCGATGCAGCCGTTGTAGTCCTGGGCACAAACCCCTGCAATTGCGTTGGCCGTGCACGAACTATCCTCGGAACCCGTACAGGCCGTCTCGAGGCAGCCGAACAGGTCCAACAACTGCTTTTTGGCGGCCGGCATGGCCTGGTCCACACACGCGCTGGAACACGCCTGGTCTGCGCCGGGGCAGTCCTGGATGCACTCTAACGTGCCTTTGCAACTCAGGGTTCCGGGATAACAATCGGCAAAAGGCTGGAAGCACTTTTCGATGGAGCACAAGTTGTAACAGGCCGAGTCGGTGCAATCCGAGCATTGCGCCAGGATGCACTGGAACAGGACCGAATAGGTCGTTTGCGCTTGGGGGGCCGAGGCCAGATAACAGGTGGAGACACACGCCGTGTTGCTGGCGCACTGCCCCACACACGCTGCCACATCGGGGCACGTCATGTTTACGATGTCCCCAGCCGGGGCGCAAACCTTGGCGGGCGATCCCATAAGCCAGGTAATGCAGGTCCAACCCTCCGGGCAAACCGAATCGCTGTTGCAGGAAAGGGTGCAGAGTTGCTCAGTTCCCAAAGGTAGGCACACTCCCGTCTGGCACTGGACGGACAATGTGCACTCCGCTCCCGGAAGGCCTTTGCAGGAACCCGAAGCACATGCATATCCGGGCTGGCAAAGCCCGCAGTTGCCACCACAACCGTCGTTGCCGCACTCTGCCTCGCCGCAAGCGGGCACACAGGTGGTGTCCGGTTTGCAAGTCCCCTCCACACACGTTTGCCCTGTATCACACACGCCGCATATCCCGCCACATCCGTCCGAACCACACGCCTTGCCTGAGCACATGGGCATACACGCATTGCCGCACTGTCCCGTGGCCGGGTCGCAAAGAGTTCCCGCCGCACAGGCCTGATACTTGGGCTCCAGACAGCCGTCGCTGTCTCCGTCGGCGACGCAGGTCCAGGTGTGTGTCAGGTTAGCCGAGCACCCGCCCTGGTTCGCTACACACGAATCCCCACAACTCAAACACGTCGTCCCGCCGTCACAGCCATAGTCGCCATAGTAGGCACTGTACCGGCAGCAACTGGTCAAGCCGCAGTCCTGGGTCACTAACTGGCCCGTAGAACTACATTTCGTTACGGTGTTGCCCGTGCACTTGCCCTCGGCCGATATGTCGCCGCAGTTCCCCTCAGGGGGGGGCGCCAAATCCACGACCACGTCATCAAAATAACAGCCGCCTTCGGAACAAATCATGGCATCGCCGAACTGTTCAGCCCCGTTCTCAAAGGCGTAAAGCCCGATTCGACCCGTCAAGATCGCTTGGCTGTCGTTGTCCGGCGCATCAAAAAACAGATCCTCGGGCCCAAAGAAGCCGTCGGCGTTTTTATCAAATTGGACCTTTATGTTCTTTCCCGAAACGGTGACCCGAATCAGATGGGTCTTTCCGGTCACATAGGCAAAGCTGCCATCGCTCTTGAGTACTTTGTCTCCGCCGTCGGGAGCCAGTCGAATCAATCGGGCGCCAGCAGCCGTCCCGCTGCACCCCGATGACACATCCGGAACCTGATCGCTGCTGACCAGGAACAGGTAGTATTCGTTGCTCCTGACATAGCGAAACACCACACCCATGGCGTCGTCGTCGTCGTTACGTGCTTTCACCGTGAGGGTGTAATTCCCCCAGAGCGGGCTTCCGTTCACAAGGTGGTTGTCGAAGGGATCGGACTGGTCACAGCTCATGCCACTGCCGGACCCGTAGACGGCCATGTTGCATCCACACGACTCACAGCCGTCGTCCAGTCTGGATGTGATGCCCCCATTCAAGTCCGTGCGCCAGGCATCGCTGCAATTGGCCCCGGACCAGCCGCCGGTGGGAGCGAAGTACTCCTCGTCAATGTCAAACGAGTCCTGAAACACCACGTAGCCGCTGCTCAGGTGGCCCATCGCCAAAACAAACAGAATCCGACACAGAAAGCGGGACCGAGGTGTGTTCATGGGCTCCTCCGGGACAAGTCCAAACCGGGCGGCAGTATACCCGGCCAGTCCCACCGGTGCAACGGCGCTGCACAGGACCCTTCTCTTTTGCTTGACAAAGCACAAGCCCATGGCTAAACGTGCGCTTCCTAAGGGAACCCAGCTTGCGGGGATTCTCGGCGAGTGCCGGTGCGGAGAGAAGCCAAGGAGGCCATAATGGCGGTT
>CAYTWV010000062.1:0-7028 GCA_964442235.1 uncultured Myxococcales bacterium
GTGGAATCAGTCCGGCGGACGAATAAAGCTGCCTTTCGCCCGATTCGTCCAGTCCGCCGCCATAATGGCGATAAGGCCACTTGGAATAACCAAACGTGTGCAGCTCGTCCTCCCATGGCCGCAGGTACATGTCGAATCCCTGAGCCTTTTCGGCCCAGTAGCCACCCACATAGGCCATCTTGACTGACCCGAATCGGGCCTCGTTGGGCTGTGGAAAATACCTGGATTCGTCGGCAGCGGGCCACAGGGTTTCCCAGCGCAACCCGTCGTCCATCCAGCCCGAATACCAGTCCATGCCGGCGCTTCCCACGGCATTCCACACAAACTTGGGCTCCGTCCACAACACCTTTGCATACGCTGACTGCTCCCGCAGAAATTCGGGCACATTCAGATGAGGGGTCTCTCTCTCCAGCCGCCGGGCATTCTTCGGATGGATTCCCACCCACAAGAACAAATCGGCATCTCGAAGTCGGTGCAACAGCGACGGGCCCATGTCCTCGAAGTCGAACACGGACATGAAGACGGCGGGCTGATGGGCCTGTTCCAAGGCCTGTTCCAGCATGTTGGCAGCGACCAGACGGGCAGGACCCACGGCAGAGGCCCAACCCCGGGCAAAACCCTCTCGCATCAGCGTGGCAGCGGTGGGAACGTTCTGGTCAAACCCCCGACCGCACACCACCAGCAGATGGGGACCCGCGGGGTGGGCCAGACTGGCAAATTCGCCACGAGGAATCTTGTTGGATGGGGCCGGCCGCACGTAATGAGCCACCTTGCCCGCAATCTTGCCCTGGACTTGGAATAGCCGCCTGATCTCCGTGGGAGTCAGCAGGAAACGTTCGATGCCCATGAGGACCTTCCCTTCGTGAAAACGCACTACAGCAGTGAACGATAGTATTCGATGGTCTCTTTCAAGCCCACTTCCATGGTGGTGAAGCGGAAGTTCGGGAATCGCTGTTTAAAGAGGGTGTCGTCCATCACCTTCTTGGGTGCCCCGTCGGGGAACTTGGTGTTTTTGGTGATGGTCCCCTGGTAGCCAACCTGGCGGGTGATGATGTCCACCAGTTCGTCCACGGTCAGCCCGTGATTCTGGGCTACGTTTACCGGGTCCATGAAGTCGCCGCCCTCTTCGATCAGAATCCGGACGATGCGTGCAAAATCCTTCACGTAGAGCCACTCTCGGATGGGCCTGCCGGTACCCCAGACCTCGACGTCGGCAGCGCCGGTCTTGACGGCGCGCACAAACTTGATGGCCAGGGCATTCAGGGCGTGGGTCTTGTTGGGATTGGTGCTGTCGAAGGGCCCGTACATGTTGGGCACAAAAACGTTCGATGACCGAATGCCGTATTGCGCCTGATAACACTGCGATAATACATGAATCATCCTTCTAGTGCTGCCATACGACAATACCGAAGGGTGGATGGGCCCGTCCCAAAAACTGGCCTCATCGTAGGTATCCAAAACGCCAGGATATGCACAGTTGGCGATTGGGTTGATGATTACGGCCTCTCGCATCTGCTGCGCCACTTTGTAGATGTTCAGCAGCATCCGCATGTTTGCATCTACAACATCCGCTGCGAAGTCCGCTACATAATTCACGCTGCCTACAAATGCCGCACAGTTAACAATGTGGGTTGGCCGGAAGGCGTCCAGCTTTTGCCAGGTCTGCTCCAGATTGTGAAGGTCGCAGCCCGTGGTGCGGCTGAACGCTTGCACCGTCATGCCCGCATTTTCCAACTCGGTGCGCACGTTGCGACCTGCAAACCCCGTTCCACCCAAGACTGCTATTCGCTGCTGTAAGTTGCCCATGCTTGAACCTCATCCTGAGCTTGCTGTTCTACCATCCAGGTCGGGGGCCGGCAAGCCATAAACAGGGTCCGGGTTTTCTTCCAAAGCCCTCTCAGGCCGGGTCCGCACCATGGGGATGCAATTTGCGAAAGTGGGCAATCGCCTTGTGGATGGCCTGAGTCAAAGATGATTCGTTGGGCGGTTTGACCAGAAAAGCGCCGACCCCGGCCGCCATGGCCCGGTCCATCATCTCCTGATGCTGGTAGGCGGTGACCACCACGATGGGGGTCGGGCAGACCAGGCTGATTTCTTTGGACGCATCGATGCCGTCCATGACGGGCAAATGCACGTCCATCAGAACCACGTCGGGCCGCAGCGCCCGGGTCATGGCCACCGCCTGTTTCCCGTCCATGGCCCTTCCTGCGATGATATACCCGTACTCCTCCAAGACTCCCTGGATCATCTCTGCAACCAGGTAGTCATCCTCGACAATCAGGACACGCAGCGAGGTCGGGTCACTCATGAGCCTTCTCCTCTGCCTCTTCCATGCGCTGAATGCACGAATCCAGCCCGCAACGAATCTCCATGACGGCACCCGAATCATTGCGGAAGCGGACCTCGCCTCGAAGGTCGTAGGCCGCCAGGGTTCGAACCAGATACAGCCCAAGGTTCGAGGTGCCGTGTTCCAGGAAGGCCGGTGGGTATCCGGGGCCGTTGTCCCGATACTCAATCCGGAACGCTTCGCCCTCCCAAGCTCCAGTCAATTGAACCTGTACCGAATTTTGTTCCTTGAAGGCGTGTTTAGTTGTGTTGGTAGCCAGTTCGAACAAAAGCAGGGCAAGCGAGTTGGCCGAGCGGGCAGGGATTCGGGCGTCGGCCCCAACATAGGCATACGTCAAGGTTCGGTCGCCGGCGACCATCTGAGAGCAGGTCGCCAATATTCCATCAAACAGGCTCGAAAACAAAATGGGCTGCCACTTCACGGCCGACAGCATGTTGTGCGCCATGGCCAGGGTTTCGATTCGGCCCGCCAGATCCTTCATCACCGACAGGAATTCAGAGCGGATGTCATCGGGAATGAAGCGCTTCTGGGCATACAGCAACCCGATGACGGCCATCAGGTTGTTCTTCACACGGTGGTTCACTTCATGAAGAAGAATGGACTTGGATTCGGCGTCCAGCCTGGACTGGGCCAGCAGCGCCGCGTTCTCTTCGGCCAGGGCCTTATGTCGAGCCTCACTTTGCTGCAAGGCGTGTTCTGCATGGCGCCGCTCGGTGATGTCTTCCGAGATTCCCAGCAGATACTCGGCTTCACCCGAAGAGTCCAGAATCGGAACCTTCAGGGTGTGCAGCAGCCGCTGTCCCTTGTCGCTGGTCTCCAGTGGCTCTTCTTCAATCTCTAGCAATTCCTTGCTGTTCAGGACGCTTCGGTCCTTTTCGATGAAGAACTGGGCGTGCTCCGTGGGGAAAAAGTCGTAGTCGTTTTTCCCAATCAGGGCCTGGCGGGGGTATCCCAGTAATTGTTCGCCAGCCTTGTTGAATCGCACGAATCTTAACTCTTTGGCGTCCTTGATGAACACCATCATGGGGATGTTTTCGACGATGGAGTCCAGGAAGGTGTTGGCCCGGCGCAGCTTGGCTTCGGTGCTTCGTTTCTCGTCCAAGGATCGGGCCAGCTTCAAATTTTTGTAGCTGAGGTCCGAAACCAGAGTGCCCATCTTCCTGAAAAAACTGAGCACAACCTGCAGTTTGTCACGGTTCCACCGCGGCACCGCATCCAAAGCCTGCAGATATTCGGCCTTGGGGAACCCGAAGGCCTGGGCCTGCTTGCGGAAGATCTCTCTGTCCACGACCTCATCTTCATAGAAAAACTGCCCCAGGAACAGGTTCCCAAGGTGAATTCCATCCACGATGATGGGAGTTGAGATGTCCCACATGTTGTTTTTGCATCGGTATTCCCTGAAGGTCCCAGCTTGAACCCCCAAAGAGAGACTGGTGTCGCTCTCGTGGCAGTTCTTGCGGGCTTCGGGATGCTGACGATGGTACTGGGTGCAAATGGTCTGCCACCCGCTGGCTACCAGCACGTTGCCGTCAAGATCGATCAAGGCCATGCCGATGTTGAACAGGCGGTTTAGATCGTCCATCAAGGCCTGGATGGCGGGTAGGTCCACAAATTCCGCAAGCTGAACGGGGCGCAGGAGCTGGTCGTCCAGGTCAAAAACGTCACTCTGACCTGCCGGGTTATGGCTTGGTTGGCCGCTTTTCTGCCTGTCTCCGCCCACTGTCGCCACGGAAACCACCTCCAGGCCGCTGAGCAGTTCTGAAACGAAACGAATTCAAACTGTACGGTCCGAACACTACAACGCCTTTTTGCCTATGTCCAGCGCGTCAATTCGGTTAACCCGTAAAGGGTGGCAGCCTCATGGGTGTGCAACACATTCGTTCCCACGCACTGGTGATGCGGGCGTGGATTTGCGGCTATTGGTGAACCGTCATTTCCAGTGTCATGCCGCCGGGATACCCGTACGCAGTGACCGTTCCGTAGCCGTATACCATAAGCCCAAAGGGTTCTTCCGATTCCAGTGCGTGATTGCCGGTTTCCACCTGCCGATAGGCGTATTCCCAAGTCCCGTCGCCCAGCGCCTCGAATGCACTGTCGGAGATCGCATGACCGTCCAGTTTGACCTCGACCCCCAGGGGGCGAATGATGGTCAACCAATTGCTCCCAAAACCGTCGGCGGTGCGAATGACATACTCTTTTCGATAGCCACTTCCCGGGGGCAGGATCAACATCGACGGGTCTCCAGTTCCAGGCTCCGTGCCAGTGGATTGGGTCTGTCCCTGGCTCATCAGGAACTGAACCACCTGAATCTTGCCCGTGGCCTTCAGGACAAAACTCTCTTGGGTTTCAACTCGAGTTGTATCGCCGGCATTGGCCAAAACCTTGCCGTTCAGACCGTCGATGGGAGGATCGGTGGTCAGTTCCACTCCAGCCTCCCCGGCTACCACCACAAAACGATCCGCTTCGTAACCACGGGGTTTGGACTTCACGCAGAAGGCCTCGGTTCCCCAGGTCTCGACGGGCATCAACTGCTCTTCCAGATGCTCGGTGCAGCAGGAATCCCACACGTCGGTCATCCCTTGCTTCATCGCCTCTTGAACCCCGGCTACCTGATGCCCCGAAAAGACCGCAACGGGCTTGTCAGCCAGAACCCGTGTCCCGGTCAGGTCCTTGGGAATGGTCCCTGGAGGGATGATCCCGCCCTCGGCCAATTGCTCCAGATTAAGGACTTCATAAGGCTGCAGCAAGAAGCTGTACGTCTGGCCGGGTGTCAGGAACGCCGGAGTAGTGCTGTCTTGGGGCACGCCTTTGGCGGGGTTGGCGATGACTTTGACCGTAGGCGTAACCTGGACCGTGGTGTCGGCGGCCGTGGCCGTAATGGCCACAAATCCGTTGTTCTCGGGGAAGCCCATTGCGGCCCCTCGAGACGGCAGAGAGACGGCAAAATACTCCAATCCCAGCGCATTTTGAGGCAGCAGCAACGACCCATCGTTGGAGGCCGCATTTTCCGAATTGAACGGGTTGAATTGATAGGCCACGACGGGCAATGATGCCATAACCCGAACGGCCTTGGGGGCCAGCATGGACCCCTTCATGTTCAGCACCGGCATCTTGAATTCACGGCTTTGCCCAGCCGGAACCACATTGTCCCCAACATTCAGCTCGTACTCTTCTCCGTAGGGGACGTCGCATACGGTATCTTTCTGGCCGTTGCAGATGTTGACGCCCGGTGAACAGGTCGTTCCGTTGGCACATCCCACAATCACCGAGAAGGTCATCACGGCGTCCGAGTCACCGGGGTTGCTGATGACCACACTGTGGGGGAACATTTCGGGGGTCGGCTGGTTGGGCAGCAGAGGATGGTGTGTCGGGTCATTATCCAGGTCCACGGACCAATACTGACAGCCGACATTGGTGTTTTGTTTGATGTCCGCTTCGCAAAGCGACATACATTTGCCACCTACACAAGTCTTGCCAATGGCGCAGTTCATGGTGGGCCCATAGCCCGAACCATCATCCAGGCACGTTTTGTAGCTGGAGGAGGTGACACATTGCCCCGTCTTTGGTGCGCACTCCAGGAACTTGCACTCCCCTTGCACACACATCATCCCATCCATGCATTTATATGAGACAAAGGCGGTCCCTGCCTCGTTGCATTTCCACTGCGACGCAGGACCATCACAGTCGGTGGATTGCCCCGGCGTGCACGTGGCGTCCTTGGCGCAATGCCCCAGGCTGCAATAGGTTCCCTCGCCGCAGGTGGAGCTGAACTGGAACGTGCCGCCCAAACAGACCGAGACCATGGCGTCGTTCAGACATCCCAGCACGCCATCGATGCAGGGTAGGGTGGCGTCGGTGGACAGGTCTTCGACTCCACCCTGATCCTTACCGTCGCCTGGTGTGGCCCCGTCGGTCTGTCCATCGCCGGAACGCCAGTCCGAATCCAACACGTCGGTGGGGGAACCTTGCGACTTCGAGCCTCCGCAGCCAAACAAAAGCACCGCCAGCCACACGACCTGTTTCATGATGCACCTCCCGGTCCTACAGGGTCCCCGTTCCGTTTATCAAGACACTCTTCTCGGGTTCGTCGCTGTCGTCGGATTGCACCAACAGCTTCGCCTGAACCCCTCCGGCTTGGGTCGGAGAGAAGGTCAGTTCCACCGAAACAATCTCGTCAACGCCTACTTGCAGCGAGGTTTCCGACAGCATGAAGGAATCCGCCGACGCAGACTGAACCAGCAACTCTGTCACCTGAAGAGGCCAAAATCCGACGTTCCCGACCGAGACGGTCAGCGTCTTGCTTGCGCCCACCTGAACCGGGCCGAAGTCCAGCAGGGAGGGGCTGATTTCGATTTCCGGAACCCGCTTGATGCAATTGTTGGCTTCGCAGCGATACCCTGCCCCGCAGTCACCGGCCATGGCTATCCACTGGTCGCACGCATTCATGGACCAACTCTGATCGGTGCCTTCTTTGCAGGCGTACGCCACGGCCACGGTTGCGGCCAACTCGACCCATGTGCCACACACATCCTGTTTCCAGGCCTCGTTGGACTCGGGGCGGCACCCGTACGTGAACTGGTCGGCCTCATTGGGGGCCAAACATACGGAACTCTGCTCCGGGCCCGTCGCCAGGCACGCCAAGTCCGAGGATTCACACTCCAGGGATGTCGAACAGGCTTCG
>CAYTWV010000062.1:7038-8239 GCA_964442235.1 uncultured Myxococcales bacterium
CAAAGGAATTGATTTCGAGCAAACAGTTGTGTTTTGCTGCGGTTTCGCACAGGCCTTCGCTGCCATCCAGGTTCTGGCAAGCGGCCCCCTTCGGGCAGTCATCACCCCGTTCACGGCCGCAGCAAACCAGGTCGTCGTCGGATACACCCACCACCTCTTCCGGAATACACCAGCCGTCTCGGCAGACCAGGCCAGTACCACAACCACACGTGCTGGCACACGCCACACACGGGACGTTGACGACCTCCTCGGCGGACGACCCATAACCCATCTCTGAAAGGGGCTCCAACACACGCTGAATGGAGGTCGGGTTCAAAAACCGCACAACCCCGTTTTCCTGGTACCAACGGGTCGAACTGATGTTGGCACAACGCATCAACACAGGGGTCCCATCCAGCGGGCTGGAACTGCATTCATAGGCTCCGACCACATCACAGCTTCGTATGTCCAGGCACCACGATAGTTTTGTCTCGTCGCCCCGGTATCCCTGGCCCTGCCCGGCGACACAAGTCAGGCCTTGGGCGGCACAATCCTGATGGCTGAGCCAGTAGGCCTGATTCATCCCCGCCCCTTCACACGACGTTGCGGTTTGACCGTTGCACCAGCCTTCACCGGGGTTCGAGCAGTCGTCGTCATAACAGGGACCCGTACCCTGCAACATCACCATCACCGCCACCGGGAAGCCCCACCATTTCCAGTCGTGGGCTCGTTGTGCTGCTGGTCTCGAATGCATGTTCCCCCCGTCCAAACTTAGGCTGACTTACCAGAAGTATCACTTCCTGAAGGCCAGTTCAACGGGGCTGATTGGCGGCGGTGTGATCGGCGGCGTGGCAATTCCCGGCGGGGTTGGGGCTTGGGGAAGGGGCAGCCGCCACTTCCCCATTGGCAATCCCACGGCGAAGCCACCTTCGAGAGCGAAAAGGAAGGGGTCAGGGGAAGGCCTCTTCCCCTCCAAGGCGCGGCAGCGGTCCTTCGCCAAGCATGCGGGGCTGCTTTCCCCAGGCCGCTGCCGGGCACGGCGGGGGCGAGGGATCGCCCCCGTGACCCCCGTTAGAGCAGTGCGGTGGCTTCGCCGTAGGGCATCATCGGAGACGGGGCTGTCGCCCCTTCTCCGATCCTCTTCCCCGAGGAACGATGCTGCCTGCTCCGCTGCCGGGCACGGCGGGGGCGAGGGATCGCCCCCGTGACCCCCGTTAGAGCA
>CAYTWV010000062.1:8339-9689 GCA_964442235.1 uncultured Myxococcales bacterium
GTGCGGTGGCTTCGCCGTAGGGCATCATCGGAGACGGGGCTGTCGCCCCATCTCCGATCCTCTTCCCCGCTTGGGCTGCGGCCGTCCCAGTCGCAGCAGATCTCTGCCGCTAGTTTGCCACGCCGTGGTTCACACCTGTTTGCGCCCCCAAATCCGTTGCCCTGCGCAACCAACAAGGGTACGCTGGCCGCAAGCTCTTCCACGGAGAATCCCATGAAGACTCTGCTGACCCTGGCTTTTGTGGTCCTGTTCTCAACCCCGGCGTTGGCGGCCGATCCCATGCCTTCGCCGGCGGAAGTCTGCAGCAAGGTGATTGCTCTGCTGCGAGCCGAAGCCCCCGACGTCAAGGATGACGAGACAAAGTCCCTGCATGCAGACTGCCTGACCGAGGTCGACGGGTGGCCGGCAGACGTCAAGGCCAAAACCATCACCTGCATTATGGCCGCAAAAACCCTTGATGAGTTCTCGTTGTGTGAGCCCAAATAGGCTGGTTCGGGCCCTAGAAAGTCGCCTTTGGAACTGCGCTTGCAGCAGCTACTTCAAGTCTCGACCGATTTTCCAGGCAGCACCGATGGGTTGGCCCATGGACCAGTATTTGGTGTCCGGCGTGGAGAGCGCCAAGGGGCGCATCTTGGCCATGTCAGGCTTGTCGTCGGTCAGGTACCGCTCCTCGCTGTACACCCCCACGATCTCGCCGATAAACATGTCGTATCCATAAAGCGAAATGATATCAACCACCTTGCATTCAAGGGATAAGGCACATTCTTTGATCATCGGTGCGTTTTTAAGGAATCCGTAAAACGGGGTAAACCGTGTGCTTTTGTCCGTGGTTTCTCCCGAAAAGATGCCGCAGAAATCCACCTGCTGAATCAGGTCCACGCTGGGGGTGTTCACGGTGAACTCGCCAGTCTGGCGAATTCCCATATTCGAGTGATGTTTTTTGCCGACGGTAATCGCCATCAGGGCCGGGCTGTAGCTGACTCGAGAGGCCCAAGAGATGGTGGTGTAATTTGGCACTCCGTTGACATGAGTCCCGACCAGGACCACGGGCTGGGGACAGACAAACGCCTGGTTGGCAATTCGGACCTTCTGGGCCGTTGCCGGCGCCGCAGGTTCCTGATCCAAGTCCCCTCGGGCGCCCGCCGCAAGGCCCATATCCGAAACATACTGGTCCAAGCAGCGACTGACCGCGTCCCTGAATGCTGCCGCGCTGTGGAATCGTTGTTCCGGGGCCTTCTCCAACGCCTTGACCAGCAGCGCCGTCACATAGGGCGGAACCTTGACCAAGGGGGTCGTCGCATGGACCGGAGGAACCTCGTCCTGGATGTGCGCCAACATGGTTTTGAAGGG
>CAYTWV010000062.1:9699-13554 GCA_964442235.1 uncultured Myxococcales bacterium
CGGCCAGCATCTCGTAAAGTACCACGGCCAGCGAATAGATAGCGGCCATGGGGCCCACGTGGTCGCCCAGGGCCTGTTCCGGGCTGAGATATTGGGGGGTTCCCACAATGGCTCCGGCACGGGTCACCGAATCCGAAACCGTGGATTCTCCTATCTTGGCGATACCGAAATCCACCACCTTCACAAAGTCTTCGTCATCACGCTGCAGGACAAACAGATTCTCGGGTTTGATGTCTCGGTGAAGGATGCCACGCTCATGGGCCTCCTCCAACGAGTCGCAGACCTGCAATACCAGCTTCAGGGCCTGAACAAGGGGCATGGGGCCAAGGCGGCGCATCAGGGAAGCCAGAACCTCCCCTTGCAGCAACTCCATGGTGTAATAGAGCGCTCCGCCCTTCATCACGCCGAAGTCATAAAGTGTTACGGTATGTTGGCTGTTCAGCGAGGCGATGGCCTGGGCCTCGGTCAAAAAGCGCCTTACGGCGTCATCCTTAATGCTCATGTCCGGGCGAAGCACCTTCAGTGCCACCTGGCGCTTCAGCAGGTGCTGCTCCGCACGGTAGACCACTCCCATCCCGCCCTCTCCCAGGCGCTCCAGAACCGTGTAGCGGGCTTCAATGACATCGCCGGGCTTCAACTCGACCGAAGTCAGCACCAGATTTGCACCGTCCACGGGGCAAAGCATCTCCTCGGCAGGGTATTTTTGAAGGCAAACAGGGCACAGCTTTTCCACGGGAAAACCTCACCTTCCGGGGCAATCGCAAAACTAGGCGTTATTGCCTTCGATGGGAAGGGGAACTGGTGCAGATTCGGGGCGACCCCGTTCGGATGGGCCGCTAGACACTCTGATGAGTCTGAAAGATGTCTCCAAACACATCGTGGTGTTTCCTGAACAGAGTCAACATTTCGGGGTCGAAGTGCGTTGGCTGAGTGCGCCCGTCCCCCGACTTGAGGATGTCGACGGTCTTCTTGTGGTCATAGGCCGGCTTGTATGGGCGCTTGGAACGCAGGGCGTCATAGATGTCGCAAAGTTGGACAATTCGGGCAGTCAAGGGGATCTCGGTGCCAGCCTTGCCGTTTGGGTAGCCACCACCATCCCAGCGCTCGTGGTGGTTGAGTGCAATTTCTGCTCCCATGCGCAGGTAGGGCGAACGGCTGTTCCCGAGGATTTCTGCGCCCATGGAAGTGTGCCCCTTCATGATGCTCCATTCTTCTGGTAACAGAGAACTTGGCTTAAGCAATACCGAGTCGGGGATTCCAATCTTTCCGATGTCATGCATAGGGCTGGCAACGAACGTGTTGTCCACAAATTGTGCGTCCATTCCCAGCATCTTCGCTACTTCGGCGCAGTAGTAGCTAATTCTCTGGACATGTGCTCCGGTGTCTTCGTCCTTGTGTTCTGCAGCTCTTGTCATCGTAAAGATCGTTTCAAGATAGCCATCGTGGAGCTCCGAAGTCCTTTCTTTGACTCGCTGCTCTAATTCGGAGTTGTATTTACCCATCTGTTTGTGAAGCAATCGCACTTCAAGCATGTTGTGTACCCGAGCCAGGACCTCGGCCAGTTCAAAAGGCTTGCTGATGAAATCTTTGGCACCGGCCTGAAGGGCGCGCAACTTGTGGCCTGGCTGCGCGGTGATTACCAGAATGGGCAGATACCCTTCGCCTTCTTGCTCTCGCAATGCGCTCAGAACCTGAAATCCGTCCATTTCGGGCATGAGCAGGTCCAGCAGAATCAGGTCGTAGTGGTTGGCAAGGTTCAGAGCACAAACGGACGTGGGGTCCATGGTGGAACTGACCGATCTGTAGCCCGCCGAAGCCAGCATTCGCTCCAGGAGTTGCACGTTGGGAGCCAAATCGTCGACGATCAGGATGGACGCATCAAGAATGGCAGTGGCATTCAGGCTCATTTGGGCTCCCTCTTTGCCTGGTGTCTTGGCGAGGCAGCCCTGTTGTCGGCGAGCTCCATCACCTGATTCAAGGCCTCCATGAACTGCGCCAGCTTAATGGGTTTGGTGATGTATCGAAGAAAGCCGGCCTTCAGCCCCCGGTCCACGTCCAGTGGCATGGCGTTGGCACTCAACGCCACTACGGGAATGCCCGCTGTTAAGGGGTCGAGCCGGAGCAACTTCAGCACCTCATAACCGGTGATGTCGGGCAGATTGATGTCCATGAGGATGGCGTCGGGCAATTCCGTGTGGGCCATTTCGACTCCATCCGTCCCGTTCATGGCTTTCAAGAGGCGGATGTTCGGGTGTCGTCCGATGATCTGCTCCACCAGCCTCAGGTTGGCTGGGTTGTCTTCCACATAGAGTAACGTACGCGGCCGTGGCGTGCCCGCAGTGTGCGTGATCGTCAGGGCGCCCGCGCCCTCCACTCCCGGCTCCAGACGAGGTTCGTCCACGGCGGCAAGCTCAAACCAGAACAGACTTCCTACGCCCACGACGCTCTCGACTCCGATAAGCCCTCCCATCAGTTCCACCAGCCTCTTGGCAACCACCAGACCGATGCCGGTGCCCTCCTCGCCGCTGGCCTCTTTTCCCAGCCGATTAAACGCCTGGAACAGTTGCGAAATCTGTTCCGGTGACATGCCTGCCCCCGAGTCCCGTACGCTCACTCGAATCCGTCCCGAGCTGCTGTAAGCACAAATAGCTTCAACTGTTCCTTGCTTGGCGTTGTATTTGATTGCATTTGACAATAAATTCAGCAAAACCTGCTTGACCCGGGTCCGGTCTGCCAGGACATAGAAAGGTCTTGTTAGTACTGGGAATGACATACGAATACCACGCTGCTTAGCCTGCGGCTCAATCATGCTCTGGCACTCCTGCATGACTTCTGCCATCGATACAGGTTCTTCGGACAGGGGCACCTGCCTGGCCTCCACTTTGGCAAGGTCCAGGATCTCGTCGATGAGTTTCAGCAGGTGCCATCCGGCCTGCAAGATCTGACCGATGCTTTCGACTTGTGAGGGCGACGGTTTGGTCGAGTCAGACTCCATCAGTTGGGCAAATCCCAGAATTGCGTTGAGTGGGCTTCGCAGTTCATGGCTCATGCTGGACAGGAACTCGGATTTGGCCAGGTTGGCCTTCTCGGCCACGGAGCGGGCCTTCTCCAGTTCCAGGTTCTTCTCTTGCAACACCTGGTCCAAGCGCCTGCGCTCGGTCACGTCTCGGGCGGCAGCAAACATGCCTTGAACCCTTCGGTCACGGTCATAAAAGATGGTGGCGTTATACGACACGACGGTCTCTTTCCCATCCCGGGCCCGGGCCGTCAACTCATAGTCGGTGATCTTCTTGTCGCTCAAGACCAGTCGAATGCTGTTTTCGGCCCGCTCCTGGTCGGTGAAGTAGCCCATGAACGGTGCCCCGATCAACTCGTCCCGGGTGCAGCCGGTCAGCCCTTCCATCTGTTTGTTCACGTCGGTGATAATGCCCTCGGGGTCCGTGGTCATCAGGGCATCCGTATTCGATTCAAATAGGGATCGAGTATAAAACTGGTGGTCTCGCAACCGTTGGGCAAGCAGCTTCTGCTCTGCCTCGATCTGCTTTCGGGCAGTGTTGTCCGTGCCAATTAGCAGGTAACCGATGATGGCTTCCTGAGGGTCTCGCAGAGCGGTCACCGAGACGATGGCCGGGAATCGGCTGCCGTCCTTGCGAATGTAGGTCAGTTCGTAAATGTCTTCGATGCCTCTGGATGCCTTGAAGATCAGGGCTTCAAAACCGGGCTGGATGGGCGTGCCCAGTTCCACGCTTAACGCTTTTGCCCGGGAGATGACCTCTTGGGGGTCCGAGATGTCCGCAGGTGTAATCTTGTTCATCACGTCGGCAGCGGCGTAACCCAGCATTCGCTCGGCCCCCA